>DMDI01000046.1:3884-4038 GCA_003445555.1 Desulfotomaculum sp.
GAAAAAAAAAATGTATAGAGATCTGCCCGCCTGTCTGTCAGGCTGTAGGTTGTTTACCATATTATAACTATTACTACCTGGCAGCCCGCTTGTCTGACAGACTATTAGTTATCTTTCATGTTATTACTATCATGTCTATCAGTCTGACGGGCAG
>DMDI01000196.1 GCA_003445555.1 Desulfotomaculum sp.
TTTTAAACTGTAAAAGTCGGGGTTATTTTGGTAAAATTTCAATCCAATTCAATAAAACATATTCCTGATTAATATGCTATAATAAAGTATTACCATCTTAATCTTAGGAAGTTTGGACAAACATGAAAAAATACGAAGAAAAAATAAATATGGTGTCAAGTATATCTCATGATAATTTAATTAGAAATTCAAAACTAAAGGCAAATCTGATTAATTTCTTAACCTATTTTGCCATTGAAACTTCCATTCTATTTATTCCCTTACTGGCGGAAGAGCTAGGGGCGTCAAATTTTTTGGTTGGGGTAAATGGTGCGGCTTACGGAGCAGCCTTTTTAATTTTTTCCCTCATTTTTGGCCGGAAATCAGATACCCGCGGCCGGGTTATCTATATTCAATTAGGATTAGGTATCGGCAGCGCGGCCTATTTAACCCAACTTCTTGCCTTTAACCTGACCATTTTAATCGTGGTAAGGGCCTTTGTCGGGTTTGCCCTAGGTATCTCAACAGCCGCCTTAATTGCCTATATTTATGAATCGCAGGGGAATATGGGCAAGTTTAGTTCTAATGGCTCTTTAGGTTGGATTGCCGGCGCACTCACAGGTGCAGTATTAAAAGAATACCACTACTTATTTCTCATCAGTACGGTTCTATCATTACTTGCCTTTGTAATCTCCCTGGGCTTAAAGGAGGCAACGGGCACAAAAAGCCACCCGGTTCCTAATTTATGGGAGGTAACCCGAAAAAATTTCCGTGTTTACCTGGCTGTTTTCCTCCGTCACCTGGGGGCTGCTTCCGTCTGGGTTATTTTGCCTTTATTTTTGGTCTCCCTAGGAGCCGATAAAACCTGGATTGGTATTCTGTGGAGTATTAATTTTGGCGTACAGTTTATTACCATGCGTTACGTTGATAGGTTTCCAGCCTCTACCGTATTTATTTGGGGTCAGGTATTATCCGTGCTTGTTTTTTTAGGCTATGGTTTTTCAGCTTACCTTTTTCATGGGTTTACCCAGTTGATTATAGTGCAGGCTATTTTAGGATTTTCTTGGTCGTTTCTTTACGTGGGAGCTCTTCTCCTGATTCTTAAAAAGGGGGAAGAAAAAGGAACTGCCAGTGGGATTTTCAACGCTACTTTAAACCTTTGTAACGCCGTAGGTCCCTTCCTTGGCGGGGCTATAGCCCAGGTATGGTACTTTCAAGGGGCCATGTTTTTCGCGGCCGGTATTGGTTTCATCGGACTTTTAACTAACCTATGGCCGCAAATGGAAGTCCGGGAAGAAAAGAGGCCTTCTAAAGTACCTAAAGCGGTGGTTAATTTTAAAGGGTAAAATTTTAAAGGGTAAAGATGATTAATGGAAATTATAGTTATTTTTTTAACCGCTAAGTTTAAACCTTGAAAAATCGAAGGCCTTTAATGAAAATGAATTAGAAAAAAATTTTTTAAGGAGTGATTTTATTTGCTTCAACTGGTTGACGTGGGGAAACAGGCTATCGAAGCTTACCTTAACATCGTGGGCCCGGAAACGGTCGCGGAGCTTAAGGAACTGGCCAGGCCCCTCGCGGGCTTGCGCCTGGCCCATATTAACGCTACTCCTTATGGAGGAGGAGTTTCGGAGCTTTTGCGTTCCATAGTGCCGCTAGAACAAAACTTAGGAATTAGAGCCGAATGGCGGGTTATTTCTGGCGACGAGAAATTTTTTAACGTTACCAAACGTTTTCATAACGCCCTTCAGGGACAGGTATGCTCTTTTACCAAGGAGGAGGAGGAAACATACCTGGTCTACAATATTCGTAACGCCAGACTTTTAGAAGATGAATATGACGCCATTATTATTCATGACCCCCAACCCGCCGCTCTCCGGGCTTTTTCTAAAACCTTCTTTCCCCATAAAAACATGAACACAAAATGGATTTGGCGCTGTCATATTGATACCTCCCAACCGTGCCTGGATTACTGGCGTTTTTTAGAGGATTATATTATTGATTATGACGCCGTCATTTTTACCATGGCAGATTTTGTCCCTCCGGACTTTAAGTACCAAAATGTTTTCTTTATTCCCCCGGCTATTGACCCATTAAGTCCTAAAAACCTGCCTCTTTCCGATGATCTGGCCCAAAATATTTTGGATTGGATAGGAATATACCCTGATGAGCCATTTATCACGCAAGTATCGCGTTTTGATCCCTGGAAGGACCCTTTTGGAGTTATTGACGTTTACCGCCTGGTGCAAAAGGAATTTCCCCATATACATTTGGCTCTGGTTGGTTCTATGGCCCTAGATGATCCTGAAGGATGGGAAATTTACGAAAAAATAATGGCTGAAGACTTAAAAGACCCTCACATCCACGTATTTACCAATCTTATCGGGGTAAGCAATATTGAGGTAAATGCTTTTCAACATTTAGCCCAGGTGGTCATTCAAAAGTCTATCCGGGAAGGATTTGGGCTGGTGGTTTCGGAATCACTTTGGAAAGGAACGCCGGTAGTGGCCGGTAAAACAGGGGGCATTCCCATGCAACTGCAAGACGGCGGGGGTTTTTTAGTCACCAGCGTTCAAGAGTGTGCCGAGCGGGTTATTTACTTACTTTCCAACCCTAAAGAAGCAAAATTCATCGGTCAAAAAGGTAAAGAAGGGGTAAGAAAAAATTTCTTAATTACCCGTTTGTTGCGTGACGAACTGCGCTGTCTTTTGTCTTTGACCGGTTAAAGTATGTATCGTCATAAGAAATAAACAATAAGAAATAAACAGTCATTTAGAGTAAGAGAGGAAACTGTCAATTATAGTGACCGCTATTTTAAATTAAAATGGTTATTACTTTAGCTC
>DMDI01000077.1 GCA_003445555.1 Desulfotomaculum sp.
AAGCCCGGGACCAAATGTTTTACCGGTTAAGGCCAGGCGGGTGGGGTGAATTAATTTACTGCCGGCAACTCCCAAAGTATGGCTTAAATTACGGTAAGCTGTTTCTACCGTAGGTAAATCAAAAGGTTCTGTTTTAGCCAATACTTCCCGTCCGTGCGCTAAGATTTCTACGGCGTCCGACGGAGAAAAAAACTTACGGACTCCCTTTTCTTCGTAATCAAAATCAGTCTTAAAAAAGTAGGTGGCCGCTTCAGCCAGTTCAACCAGGGTGTGGATTCTAGTACGAACTGTTTCTACTACTTTAGCCAAATATAGGTAATCTATTTGCTCTGTTTGGTCTGGGATTAGACCTAGTTTTTGAAAAAAAGGTATTGCCTCGGCTATAATTCTTTCCAGGGGCAGGCTGTTTAAATACTGGGCGTTTAACCAGGTAAGCTTTTTAAGGTCGTAAATAGCCGCCGATTTAGAGACGGCGTTTAGGGAAAAAAGTTTAATTATTTCGTTAAGCGGGATTTTTTCACGCTCATCACCCGGCGACCAGCCTAAAAGGGCCAGGTAATTGACTATTGCTTCCGGAAGAAACCCTTGCTGGCGGAACTCTTCTACCGCCGTAGCCCCGTGGCGCTTGGAAAGCTTAGACCTGTCCGGAGCCAGAATCATGGGTACGTGAGCAAAAAAAGGTAAATTATATCCTAAAGCCCGGTAAAGGAGAATTTGTTTTGGGGTGTTGGAAAGGTGTTCTTCGGCCCGGATAACGTAATTTATCTGCATTAGGCTGTCATCCACCACACAAGCGAAATTGTAGGTAGGAATACCGTTAGACTTCATAATGATAAAGTCGTCCAGGGTATTATTTTCAAAATTAACTTCGCCCCGGATTAAATCACTAACGGTAGTTGACCCTTCCCGGGGTGTTTTTAGCCGGACGACCGGCAAAAAACCAGCGGCCTCCTTTTTTTGGCGGGCAGCCCGGTCAAGATGGCGGCATTTTTCGTTATAGCGGGGAGCAAGCCCGCTTTGCCGGGCTTGCTGGCGCATGGCGGCAAGTTCTTCCGGCGTACAGTAACACAGGTAAGCCATTTCCGATTTTAAGAGGCGTTGGGCCTCGGTGCGGTATAAATCTATTCTTTCTGATTGACGGTAAGGACCAAAAAGTCCTCCTGCCTCTGGTCCTTCGTCCCAATCAAGTCCCAGCCATTGTAAGCTGGTGGTAATTCCCCTTTCGGCATCGGTCAGGTGCCGCTCTAAGTCAGTGTCTTCCAGGCGCAAGACAAAGGCGCCGTTATTTTGCCGGGCAAACAACCAGTTAAAAAGGGCGGTGCGGGCCCCACCAATGTGTAGGCTCCCGGTGGGACTGGGAGCAAAACGAACCCTAACGGTCATTAATTTTTCTCCTAAGTTAAAATATTTTTATTTTACCTGAATAGCGTAATTATTAGTTATCTTGTTTATTTACGTTGTTTTTTATTATATTGTTTTCGGTTTTTGTTGTAAAGCAAAATAGAAAAAACCTAATTTTAAATAAAAAAGGTAAAAAATTATGCTTAAGGTGGATATTTTAATAAATATGGTTTATTTTAGAAAAAAATAGCTAAAAATGAGTTTGACATTTGTTTTTAGTCTTTGTATTATATAAACATATAAATAAGAATGATTATTAATTCAACATTTTTTAATTTTAGTTGGGAAGTGGACAGGTTTTAAAAAATTTTTAGGGACAAAGGCGAATTTTTTAGTGGATAAAGATTAAAGGAATCAAGGTCCTGGTCAAATCGCCAGGATGTTTTTATATTTTTTAATTAATTAAGGGGGAATTTTGATGAGTTTAAAAGGGACACGTACGGAGCGTAAATTGCTTATTGCTTTTGCCGGGGAATCACAAGCCCGCAACCGTTATACTTTTTTTGCCAGCCAGGCCAAAAAGGAGGGCTATGAACAAATAGCCGCCTTTTTTTTGGAAACTGCTGATAATGAAAAGGAACACGCCAAACGTTTATTTAAATTTCTAGAGGGAGGCGAAGTAGAAATTTCGGCTTCTTTTCCGGCCGGGATAATTGGTGATACCAAGGTAAACCTAAAAAATGCGGCGGCCGGGGAAAACTATGAACATACGATCATGTACCCTGAATTTGCTAAAATAGCGGTCGAAGAAGGGTTTACGGAAATTGCGGTCGTTTTAGAAGCTATTGCGGCAGCCGAAGAAGCCCACGAAAAACGATACCTTAAGCTTTTGGAAAATATTGAGCAAGGAAAGGTTTTTGTCCGGGAAGAAAAGGTACGCTGGAAGTGCCGGAATTGCGGCTACATCCACGAGGAAACAGCGGCCCCTGAAACCTGCCCTGCCTGTGCCCACCCGCAAAGCTATTTTGAACTTTGGGGGGTAAACTATTAATTTTATATAATTAAGACTAAATAAAGAATAAAGGGTCTAAATAAAGGATGGAGGCTTTGAGATGCTTAAAGTGGAAAATTTATGGGTAAATTTAGGCGATAAGGAAGTCTTAAAGGGAATTAACCTGGAAATTAAGCCCGGTGAAGTGCATATCCTTTTTGGCCCTAATGGTTCCGGCAAGACATCACTATTAATGACTTTAATGGGTTTTTCCGGCTACCAGGTGACCAAAGGGACCATTATTTTTAAAGGTAAAGATATAACCAAATTGGGTATTGACGAAAGAGCCAGGCTGGGGCTGGGGATGTCTTTTCAGCGTCCCCCGACCATAAAAGGCTTAAAAACCCGTCAAATGGTGGCCCTGTGCAGTCCCACTAAAGAAGTACCGCTGGTTGAACTGGCGGCCCGGTTAAAATTTCAAGATTTCTTGGAAAGAGACCTGAACGCCGGATTTTCCGGCGGCGAGCTAAAAAGATCAGAGTTGTTGCAGCTTTTAGCGCAGAATCCGGATTTGGTGCTTTTGGACGAACCGGAATCAGGGGTTGATTTAGAAAGTATTGTTTTAATTGGTGACGTGATCAATGAATTGTTGGAACGTGAACCAAGCCGAAATAAGGAAAAGTCTTTCCGGGAAAGAAGAAGTAAAAGGGCTAAGGCCGGCTTATTGATTACCCATACCGGATACATTTTAAACTATATTGATGCTGATATCGGGCACGTGCTTTTTGACGGGGTTTTGTCCTGCCACGGCAACCCGCGGGAAACATTAAAGTGTATTCAGAAAATGGGCTATGAAGAGTGTTTGCGTTGCGTGGTTTAGCTTGTCTGCCGGCAGACAGAAAAGAAAGGGGAGCAGGCATGAAAAGAGCCAGGGAAGAAAAATTACAAAAAGCCCAAGAAGCAGCCGCCAAAAGCGCGGTGATTGGTGAAGATCTTGATTTGGAAAAATTTATTCATGAAGTACCGGCCCGCCCCTACGTAAAAGACCTTTCCACCTTAACGGCGGCCGAGAAAAAACAACTGCTGGCGTCCGGCGTTGACCCGGCAGGCATTGAGCGTACGGGCAGCTTTTTACAAATGGACCATTCAGTAGTCCATTATGACGTACAGCAGGAAGGGCTGGAGATTATGAGCACGGCTGAAGCCCGGGAAAAATACGATTGGGTGGAAGATTACTACTGGCGGGCGGTAGCCGTAGATACGGATAAATACACGGCACGGGCCGAGTTGCACCAGGAGCACGGTTATTTTATCCGCGCCTTGCCCGGGGTAAAAACAGCCTTTCCCTTACAGGCCTGCCTTTTTACCGCCCAGGAAGGTCTGGCCCAGGAAGTGCATAACATTATTATTGCCGAAGAAGGCTCAGAACTGCATATCATCACCGGTTGCGTAGCCTCCCATGAGGTAAAATCAGGCTTGCACATTGGTATTTCTGAGTTTTACGTGAAAAAAGGAGCCAAACTTAGCTTTACCATGATTCATAACTGGGCCGAGGAATTTGCGGTTAGGCCGCGTAGCGCCACCATCGTGGAAGAAGAAGGCGTTTTTTTATCCAACTATATTTGTCTGCGCCCGGTAAAGAGTTTGCAAATGTACCCCACCACTTATCTTACGGGCCCAAAAGCAATTGCCCGCTATAACACCATTATGGTGGCGACACCGGGTTCCCTGCTGGATGTAGGTTCCCGGGTTTTTTTACGGGCGCCGGAAACAAAAGCTGAATTAATTGCCCGCACCATCACTACCGGCGGGGACGCAATTAACCGCGGACATATTGTAGGCGAAGTTCCGGAGGTCAAAGGACATTTAGAATGCCACGGCTTAATTCTTGCCCCGAAAGGTCTTATTTATGCTGTACCGGAGTTGGAAGGAAGGGTGGCCGGGGTAGATTTATCTCACGAAGCAGCGGTAGGTAAAATTGCCCAAGAGGAAATCGAATACTTAATGGCCCGCGGGCTTAAGGAAAGTGAAGCCACCGCGGCTATTGTGCGCGGCTTTTTAAACGTAGATATTATGGGCTTGCCCAAAGAATTAAAAGCAGAATTAGATAAAGTAATTGCGGCCAGCGAAAAAGAGGTATTTTAAAAAACGGAAGGAGGTACAAAATGCCGGCCGGAGAAATAAAGGTATATTCTACTCCCACTTGCCCTTACTGTAAAATGATAAAGAAATTTTTAACCCAAAATAACATATCTTTTCAGGAATTTGACGTTGCCCTGGATAAAACAGCCCGGGAAGAAATGATTCGTAAGTCAGGTCAGATGGGAGTTCCGGTAACCGAAATTAACGGGGAAGTGATAATTGGTTATAACGAAGCCCGGTTAAAAGAAAAACTGGGACTTTAAAAAAAGTTAAACTAACCATTATTTCTTTATTTCAAGGAGGTGAGACTTTGGACCCGAAAGCTTTATTTAACCTGAGTTATGGCTTGTACATTATCAGCGCAAAAAAAGAAGAGCGGTTTAACGGGCAGATTGCCAATACGGTTTTTCAGGTCTCGGGGGCGCCAAATAGCCTTGCGGTGAGCATTAACAAGCAAAATTTAACTCATGAATATATTCAAGCCAGCCGCCTCTTTACGGTCTCCATTCTGGCTCAAAGCGCCCCTTTATCTTTAATTGGGCATTTTGGTTTTAAATCTGGCCGGGAGGCAGATAAATTCGCCGGCGCCAACTTTAATTATAAAATAGGCGAAAACGGCCTTCCCTACGTTACCGGCCATACCAACGCCTTTATTGAAGCTAAAGTAATCAGGGAAATGGATGCCGGCACCCATACCGTTTTTTTGGCGGAGGTAACGAATGCGGCAATTTTAAGCAATGAGCCGCCGATGACCTATGCTTACTACCACCAGATAAAACGAGGGGCTGTACCCAAAACCGCTCCCCTTCCCGAGATAGAAACACCGGCTGCCGCCAAGGTGGTAAAGGATGCTACGTACCGTTGTACTATTTGCGGCTATATTTATGACCCGGAAATGGGCGACCCGGAAAACGGGGTACCTCCGGGTACTCCTTTTGAAAAACTGCCGGAAGATTGGACCTGTCCTATTTGCGGAGCAACCAAAGATCTGTTTGAAAAGGAGGACTAATAAGTATGCAACCAGTGGAAATAAAGCCCGCGGTATACTGGGTCGGCGCGCTGGACTGGGATTTACGTGATTTTCACGGTTACCTTACGCCCCGGGGAACAACCTATAATGCTTATTTAATTCTCGGCGAAAAGATTGCTCTGGTGGATACGGTAAAACAAACTCATTTTGAAGAAATGCTTACCCGCTTAAAAAAATTGGTCAACCCCGACCAGATTGACTATATTATTGCCAACCACGTGGAAATGGACCATTCGGGAAGTTTGCCCTTGCTTTTGGAAATTGCCCCCCGGGCTAAAGTAATTACTTCCCCCCAGGGAGAAAAGGGTTTGCGGCGTTATTTTAAAAAGGATTGGCCTTTTCAAGCCGTTAAATCAGGCGAGACTCTGACGCTCGGCCGCCGCAACTTACAGTTTTTCCATACCCCGATGGTGCACTGGCCGGATTCTATGGTTACTTATCTGGCGGATGAAAAGCTGCTTTTGCCTAACGATGCTTTTGGACAGCACATTGCTACCAGCCAGCGTTTCGACTCCGGGGTGGGCTGGGATATTCTTTACGAAGAAGCGGCCACATACTACGCCAATATTGTCTTGCTTTACGGGGAAAACGTGAAAAAAGCCCTTGCCGCCCTAGGTAACCTGGATATTGAAATGATTGCTCCCAGTCATGGCATTATCTGGCAAAAGCACCGGCCGGAAATTTTAAAGGCTTACCAAAAATGGGCTAACCACCAAACGGAACCAAAAGCCGTAATTATTTACGATACCATGTGGGGCTCAACTAAAAAAATCGCCTTTGCCCTGCAGGCCGGGCTAGCGGAAGCAGGAATATCCGTTTCTATGCGCTGTTTAAAAACCAACCATATTTCCGCGGTAATGCCCGATATTCTGGAAGCAAGGGCCATCCTGATCGGTTCGCCCACCCTGAATAACGGACTTCTCCCCTCTGTAAGCGCTTTTCTTACTTATTTAAAAGGGCTGCGTCCCAAAGAAAGAATTGGCTTTGTTTTTGGCTCTTACGGTTGGGGTGGACAAGCCGTAAAGGAAATAGAGGAGGTGGTAAATTTTTTGGGTTGGAGTCAGCCGTTGGAAAGCATTAACATTCAATATCTCCCTGACCCTGAAGAACTGGCCCAAATAAAAACCACGGGCAAAAAATTAGGTGAAATAATCCAAAAGGAGGCTTAAAAAATGCGCTTTGGAGAAGTTTTAAAGACTAAAGTCAGTGAGGGCAAAGAGAAACATGTGCCCGTCATAGAACTTCAAAAGTGTGCTGAGTGTGGTGAAGATGTAGTCATTACTATAGTGGGTAAAGAAACCCCTCACCCTAACACCATTGAACATCATATCAAATGGATTCAGCTATACGGCTTAAAAAAGGACAACCAACTCCTTCATTTAGGTACTTTTGGCCTGGGGCCGGCTTACACGGCGCCCGAAGTTACCGCCCATTTAAAAACGACCGAACTAAAAACAATTTTTGCCCTTGCCTACTGCAATATTCACGGTGTTTGGGAAAATAGCCTGGAAATATAAAATTAACCAGAAAACAGATTGCTAACCATTTTCATTGCTGGCCTGCCTGCCGGCAGGCAGGTTGTGCTTTACAGGCATGGGTGGTTAGTTAGTTAAGTAACCTGACAAAACATGAAACTTAAAATTAGTAAAAAGGTAGCGCGTCTTCTTTATGCTGACCTGGGTTTTATAAGGTAATTATGACTCAATAGGAGCTAGTCATGAGTCAACTAGAAGCTTTGCAACAGGAAATTATTTCTTTTGCCCGGGAGAAGGGGGCAGATTTAACTGGTTTTGCCCGGGTGGAAAAATGGGCTGAAATGGCCGAGGTGCCGCAGGAGTTTTGGCCCCAAGAACTTTGGCCGCCGGCCAAAACGGTAATTGTCCTGGGTATGGCTATGCCCCTGCCCATTGTGGAAACAACCCCTTCGGCCATCCACATGGAACTGTATAACACGTGCAACCGGGAACTGGATAGCTTGGCCTACCGTTTAACCTTATGGCTGAACCGGCAGGGCCAAGCTTCTATTTTCTTCCCCCGGGACTGCTACGGAAGCATAAAAATTTTACTGGAAAAACCTTTCGCTGCTTTTGGCCATGTGCCGGCCGCAAAATATGCCGGCCTGGGCACCCTTGGTTTAAGTCATCTCCTTTTAACCCCGGCCTTCGGCCCCCGGGTCAGATTTGTTTCGGTTTTTACGACTGCCACTTTGGAAAACAGTCCTCCTCAGGCCAAAGAACTCTGCATTAAATGCCAGGCCTGCATTAAATGCTGCCCGCCCGGTGCCCTTAAAGCCCCTGCCCCTGGTGGGGGGTTGGCCGTTTACGACAAAATTGCCTGCGCCCAAAGAGCGTATGAACTTACCCGGCGGCGCTGCTATCCTTGCGGGGTTTGCAGCAAAGTGTGTCCCATCGGGGACGACCGTATGCTTTTTCAAGCCACAAAAAATACAAAAAAATACCTGCAAGAAAAGGAAATACTGACCAAAGAACTAGACCATCCTGATTACCGTTCCTGGGAACATTTCCGCCGCTACGGAAGCTGGTCTGAAAAAGAGGAGGGGAAACGCTAGTAGCGAAAACCGTATCTGAATTTATAACCGCCCTCTTATACCAATCAATAATGATCAACGTGATGGGGCTATGCAATATGGTTCATTCACCGGTTCAGTTAATTATGAACCGGACAGCTTCAACGGCGGGTAATTGATAATCTGACTAAAGCCGGTATTGATTTAGGCAAACTTGTGGCAAATGATCTAAAATTTTAAAGACGATTGAAGGGGGAAGAAGCAATATGGAAAAACAAGGTAAATTGAAATATGACATTTCCATAATCCGAACCCAAGTACGAATTGAAGACATCCGCTTGCGCGGACGGGGTTTTTCTTCATTGAGATTAAGAGGCATCAAAAAGGGGCTGCTTACTTTACATGCCTTAGAATTAATGGCAACCAATATATACCGGTTTCAGATTACGAAAAAGGAAAGCGAGATTAACCGCCAATTAATCGCTGCCATGGGCAATGAAATGACCCATTTTCAAGACTTTCAGATTAAACTTTTTGAATACGGCTGGAAACCAAGTAAACTTATCAGCGGATATTGGTTTGTGGGTTTTGTCTTTGGATATTTTTCCCGCCTGATGGGTTCTAGGGCTATCCTTAAAACCGGTATCTGGGTAGAAACAAAAGCCGTTCACCACTATGCCAGACTCCTCCGGACAATAGATTGGGATGAAGATACCCGTAGGATAATTGAAAAGAACCAGGCTGATGAATATGGACATATCAACCGGTGGAAAAACCTTCTCCACGCAAACGAAAAAAATATTAAAAAAATTTAAAACTGATGAGGAGGTATTTTATGGACATTGCCGAATTCACCAGGGAATTTGAGCTTTTAGTTACCTCAGAACAAGCCTATCCGGTTTTAATTACGGAGGGACAAAAATTATTGGAAAAATTATTAAAACAACGTGATTTGATTGCCGAAGCGGTAGATAAAGTTATCCGGGAGGCAGATTTTCTTCACGGGCAAATTTTAACCATTGACCCAAATGAAATTACCTTATATCGTTCTCCCCAGGGAAATTTTTCTTTGCGCCTTTTTATCTGGGAGCCAGGAATAGCTTACCCGGCGCATGACCATGGCTCCTGGGGAGTAGTGGGTGCCTGGGCGGGTATAGTAGAGGAAGTTAAGTACCGGCGTTTAGACGACGGAAACCGGGAAGGATACGCCGATTTAGCCGTGAAAAACAAAGCTGCTCTATCCCCAGGTGAACTTACCGCGGTTCTCCCCTTAAACGAGGGTATTCACCAGATGGGCGCGGTGGGAGATTTGCCGGCCCTTACCGTGCACGCTTACGGCAATCCGATCCGTAAGGGCTATATCCAGTATTTTGACCCGGCGGCAAAAAAAGTGATCAAAGTCTTTGCCCCTAAATTAAGCCGCAAAATTGTCGCCCTCAGAGCTTTGGCCGGTGTAAGAGAGGATTGGGCCAGGCAGTTATTAACTGAAGTTTGCCGGGATAAAAATCCCCAGTTAAGCCAGGAAGCCCGGTTGTCCTTGCAGAAGATGCAGTGATCTTTTGCACCCCGCAGAAGTTGATTTAGGAATATAAGGAGGCAAAAGAATGGAACACAATAAAAGTCAGGCAAGCAAAGTAGATCTTTTACCAAAAGCAAAAAAACTAATTGAGTTGGTGAACTATCAGGAAAATTCTATAGTGAGTCAAACAATAATTGATAAAAAAACAGGCACCGTGACTCTTTTTGCTTTTGACGAAGGACAAGGGTTAAGCGAACACACCGCCCCATTTGATGCTCTCGTCTGTCTTCTTGACGGGGAAGCGGAAATATTTATTTCCGGCAAGCCCCTTCAGATAAAAGAAGGGGAAATGGTAATCATGCCGGCTAACCAGCCGCACGCTTTAAGGGCGGTAAAAAAATTTAAAATGGTATTAACAATGATCCGGTCGTAATGATTTTTAATAGTACCGTCTGGCCAATCGAGAACGGCCGATGTGGTTACACACACAGAAGGCAACATCAGTATAGGCATTTTGGCGAGCCTACATTGGCACTCCGGGGTCTAAGAACTCGGCACGTTAACACCAAGAATTAACGGTAACTCGGGAGACCCTGTCTTTTCCCTAACGTGGGTATGCCCTACAAGCGACAACCAAGCAAGGAAGGCAAAAGAAAGACAGGGAGTCGGATGACTGAATAGTATCAATGAAGCAGCGTAATGGCTATGGAGAAAAGGCAGTCACACCAGGAGAGCTTGGCAAAGGACACAATTACCATACCCAGAGGTGGAGAATAATTGGAAACAAAACTTGCTAGGATAGCCCAGGTGGCCAAAGAGCGACACAGAAGAACAGTTTACCAGCCTGGCTCACTTACTTGATGTAGAAATGCTACGGCAATGCCACCATGAATTTAGTAGAAATAAGGCTCCAGGTATTGATAAAGTAACCAAAGACAAATACGAAGAAAACCTTTTAGAAAATACTACGAGACTGCATGAATCTTTAAAGAAGATGGCATATAAGCCACAAGCGGTAAGAAGGGTATACATTCCTAAACAAGGTAGTAACCAGAAACGACCCCTAGGCATTCCAGCCTATGAAGACAAAATAGTCCAGTTGGCGGTCAGTAAAGTACTATCGTCCATATACGAACAAGATTTTCTTGATTGCTCATACGGGTTTCGTCCGGGACGAAGCGCCCATGATGCCTTGCGAAGACTAAACGACATTATAATGACCAAGAAAATCAACTGGGTAGTAGACGCCGACATATCCGGATTTTTCGAGCACGTAGACCACGATTGGATGATGAAATGTCTAGGAGTCAGGATAAAGGACAGCAAACTACTAAGGATTATAGCCCGGATGCTTAAAGCAGGTATTATGGAGGAAGGGAAAATAAAAGCCTCCCTTGAAGGGACTCTTCAGGGAGGCAATATATCCCCAATTCTGGCCAATATTTATCTGCATTATGTACTTGACCTATGGTTTGAGAAAGTAGCTAAAAAGCAGTTTAAAGGTAGGGCGTATATGGTTAGATATGGCGATGATTTTGTCTGCTGCTTTCAATATGAAGCGGAAACCAAAAGATTCTATCAACTACTTGCGGAAAGGCTTAAGAAATTTAATCTTAACCTGGCCGAAAGACAAAGAGCAAGATAATTGAGTTTGGTTTGTTCGCTGCCCGGAACGTTAAAAGACAAGGAAGGAATAAGCCAGATACATTTGACTTTCTTGGCTTTACCCATTATTGTGGCCTAAGTCGGAACGGCAAGTTTAGGGTTAAGCGAAAGACCAGTAGTAAGAAATTTAAATCTTCCCTTCAAAGAATGAAACGGTGGATAAAAGCCAATCGCTCATTACCGGTTAATCTAATACTTGAAGAAACTAGAGTCAAACTTATAGGTCACTACAGATATTATGGGGTCACAGATAACGGGCCGATGTTGTCCCGATACTGGTACGAGGTAGCCAAACTATTATTTAAATGGCTTAACCGCAGAAGCCAGCGGAATAGCTATACCTGGGAAAAGTTCTTGTTGCTGCTAAAGGCCAAACCCCTACCAAGCCCTAAAATATATGTAAGCATATTTTACAATTAATAGAGACGGGCATAAATGGGCGAGGCTCCGGGTGAGGAGCCGTGTGCGTGAATAGCGCAAGCACGGTTCTGAGAGGGTTGGGCGTACAATTTAGCCAAGGAGCAAATATTGTGGCACTCCCGTGAGGAAACGGGGAGAAACGGTGAAAACAAACCTGCTCCTAAAGTTAGAGAGGCGCCCTTCTACTCGACACTAGCCGTTCTTACTTTAGGCTTTACATAAACCGTTAGCCACCGTTTAAGCCAGTCGCCAAAAGTAAGCTTACATGGTTCTGTAAAGCTGCCGGTATTAATGTTATGCTGGTTTTCAACAAGCCAATCCTGTCCTTCTTTCCTGGTCTCAAAGTATTTACTAATCTGTTTCAGTTTGCCGGTTAAAGGATCATGTCCAATGCTTAATCTGGCTTCCCATTTTCCGTTCTTGTGTTTGCGTAACATGCCTTCACCGTGTCCGCGCTTAGCCATTACTCCTTGCCTCCTCTTTCTTCTTTTTTGCAGCTTCGGTATAGTCTATCCACCTGCCAGGCTTGTACAACTGCTAGCATAGCCAACTTTTGCCGAAGCAGGTTCTTCCGCCGGGTATGCGCGGCCTTATTCTTGGGAATATCCGTTCTAGTGAGAAGACTATTTATCTGCTTAATTAGAGTCTCCTTGCGCATGGTGATCCGCCTCCCTTGCCTGCCCCGTTGCGCGGCAGGCCTCCTTCCGTAATTCTTCTTTTAAGTCCGCCAGTTCCGGCAGTCTACGCTCACTGATGTTTTCCACCTGCTCCATGGTAAGCTTGCCTTCCTGGTATAGTTTGCGAATAGCCGTCAGGGGTTCTTTACCCAGGTAACAGTACCACCGCGAATTAATACCGCCAGGGACAGGTATTTTTTCCATTAAGCTAGCGTAACGTCTTATTTTGTTTTTGCCCTGTCTCTTTTCCCAGGAAACATAATAGGCCATAAGGATAAACCCTCCTATATATACTAAACATACAGCTTGTTGTATATTTACTATATATCAGTATAGGGGATAGATAGGGGATAGTCAAGGATTATTTTACTAATGGAGGAGGAAATTTTTATGCTTGCGTAAATGCCCCAAAATAAAGAGAGAAACACCCGGCTAATGGTCTAATACCTGCCGGGTGTTTTACTTGCCGTTTTTAGGCTGCTTTTATGTGGCTACGTCAACTCTGCGGAATTTCCGGTTAGTTGGCAACTAACCAACGAAGTACCCGCCACAAAAACAAAACCCGCCTTTTTAAAGCGGGTTCTTGTTCACTTTCTCATAGTAGCGTTGGCGTTTTTGTTTAAATTCCTCGTATAAATGCGGATTTTCTTCATAGTAACTTCGCCGTTTTTGTTTTATTTCCTCGACTGCCTCTTGTATTTCTTCTTCTGTCATGCCGGCCAGACGATTTGTGGTTGTCCGTGTCAGCTTTGCTTTTTTAACCAATTCCTCAGGTGGGTCCTCGTCCCGCATAATGGCCTCTACCACAATCGAGAGTTCTTCCTCCGTCCAATCTTCTTCCCATGAATACGGCAGGTCTTTAGCACTATCCCCGTCTTGCGTTCCCACAGCAGCCTCCAATCGGGTAACTCTGCTCTCAAGTCTCACTAGCTAATCCTCCTCTCTTTTTGATTTATGCGCTGTTCAAGAGCGTCTATTCTGGCCTCTAAGCCTGCTGTTTCAACGGCCTTCAAGCTAATTCCGGCTAGATAACCAATGCACCGTGCTTTTTCAAGTGTACCGGCTTCTTCCGGTGAAGTATTCTTAACCGCCTCCACCTGTTCAGCCAAGAGCGCAAGAATGTCCTGCGCTGTTTTAAGCTTGAACGGTACGGGAAGCAGGGTTTGCCCTGGGGTTAGCCCGCCCGCTTTACGGAAGCGTTTATATTCTCGTGAATATGTCCTGCGCTTGTCTTTATCCTTGTACGGCACTCTAGACCACCTCTTTTCCGTATTGGTGGAAATGCTGCACCACCATATCTTTATTATAACAATTTGCTGACGCTAGCAAATTGATATTTCTTCTCCCTGATGGCCTAAAATGAAGTGCTAGACGTCCAACAGGTAGCTTAGTATTCGTTTTTATTTAAAGCCTCTTATTTGCCATTCTAGGCCACAAAAAATCGTTAATAAGTGTTCCGGTTTCTTATTCTGCCCAAAAAACCGGTCTGCTGCTTTGCGCTCACATTCACCGGCGGCTTTCTGTCCCTGGCTTGTCGCTTGCGAAGGAAGGCTTTACCTCGCTTAACCGCTTCTCGCCACAGTCCAGGATCATGCGCCAGTAGACTAGCCAGCTCAGCTTCCGTTAAGAATAAAGTATGCTTGGTTAGTTTCAGTTCAATGTATTTCTTTTTTAGCGGTTTACCGCTATAGGTTGCTTGTTCTTCCAAAACTTATTCCCTGCCTTTCAAAGATTTCCTGGCTAGTTCCCGCCACCAGTCCGGGTCTAATATCCATTGCTGCAAAGCAACGTCAAAACGATAGTCTAGTGGGTTAACGCTGCTTATCTTAAAGACGTCAATAAACTTAGGCCTAGTCATAAGTTAACTCCTGTTACACGTCCACTAAACGTTTTTTTAATCTCGTGTAATTGTTTCAATGCTTCATCTGTCGGTCGTGGTAGTTCAAGCAGTTCGGCTACTTCCTCAAGGGTATAGGAAATAGCACTCTGCCACCGGATGGGAATTATAACGTTGCTGTTCTTAACTATGACTATGTATTCACCGCCTAGGGCTTTGCTTTTGACTACTATCCAACCGTACTTCTCAAAAGCTTCCTCCATCTGGTCAACTTTGACTTGAGAAGATCGCCCCGGCTGGTTCTGGTTTTTCTTTTTTTTGTTTTCCTCAAGCATGTCTAAATATTTACCCAATGCAATCAGTCCCTTCTTTTTTTGCTTAAACGTGCTTTGTATGAAGTAAGATTAGTATGATTGGTATATAAAACATTCCATTTATGGTTAATGTTATGTACCAAACGCACTAAACGCACTTCCTATAAGGCTCACATTTTGGCTTTGCAAAATATTTTTGGGTTTATTAAAAACACCTCTTTAGTCTGCCGGTTCAAAATTTCTACGTTCTGCTTCTTTAGCCAGTTTGCCTCGCATAATTCTTCGGTTGCCTTTTTAGCATTGTCTTTGTCTAGTAAATGCCAATGATTTTTATAAACATCATAAATTGTAAAACTATCCTGCAATCTTCCCTGAAGTATCTTTCCAGCTAATTCCCTCGCTGCCCTCTGGCTAATATCCTCAACTTGACCGTAAACTCTCCTTGCGTGACTTTCTAATACCTCAGTCCCTGCCGCCGCCTGGGTTGCTGCCTGCTCGCTTACCTGGCCTTCCGCCTGGCCGCCTGCTATGTCAATTGAATGATTAATTAAAGCCAAAGCAGGCATTAAGCTGCGGTATTTCGCTAAGTGCTCCGCCATAATTGGTTGTTCTTCAGTCCTAATCTTTTTTTCCACTTCCGTTAACCAATCACTAAAAACT
>DMDI01000298.1 GCA_003445555.1 Desulfotomaculum sp.
TAAAGCCTGATCATAAATTTACGTTACCACATAGCTTCTTTGGTAGCTACCTTTCTTGCCCTGGGAATTGGTATTTTAATAGGGAGTATTATGTTGGGAAACGATACGTTGGTTAAGCAGCAGCAGCAATTAACCCGGAAGTTGGAGCTTCAAATAGAAGAATTAAGGAAAAAAAACGAGGCTGTTCAAGCAATAATGAATAATTTGGAAGTAAGTAATGACCTTAAAGAACAGTTTGAAAAACAAAGTCTCCCCCTTTTAGTAGCCGGGCGCCTGTCAGGATACCAGGTGGCTATCATAGAAATTAACCATTATCGTTTTTTACCCGAGCTTACCGAAACGTTAAAAACAAGTGGAGCAACTGTGTCCTCAGTCACTACGGTTTTTTCCGATCTTGGTTTTGACCAGGAAGAAATCCAGGCTGTTTTGGGGCAAAAAGACCTTACCCCGGAACTTATTGCCAGACGTCTGGCCAATGAAATTGGCCAGAACATTATCACCGGTGAAAACCAGAAACTCACAAACTTTTTAATTGCTCAGGGTATAATTAAAGCAACTGGTCAGTACGGAGTTCCTTTAAACGGAGTAATCATTATTAGGGGGAATCAAGCCCAAAAAACGTATTATGAAGTAGATACGTTTGATTTGCCTTTAATTGACTGTTTTTTAAAACAGAAAATTGCTGTTTTTGGAGTAGAGGAAACAAAAGTTGACCATTCCTGCATGAAAGCATACCAGCGAAAAGAAATTACTACCGTAGACAATATTGATACTATTCCTGGTCAGGTAGCTTTAGTTTTGGCTCTGGCTGGAAACCCAGGTCACTATGGTGTTAAGCCAACCGCCCAAAGCCTTTTGCCAAAATCGGACGTAAATTTGGGTAAAAAGGATAAAGGTAAAATCTAGCGTGAAAATATCGGTGCTTATCCCGGCTTATAACGAGGAAGCTTTTATTTTCGATACGGTAAAGGCGGTTGGTTTTTTGCCTGAAGACAAAGAAATACTGGTGGTTGATGATTGTTCCACTGATCAGACGGCTGCCCGGGCCAAAGCCGCCGGTGCCAAAGTAATAACTTTACCTTACAATATGGGAAAGGGAGAAGCTTTAAACCAGGGGGCCAAAAAGATAACCGGTGATATAGTCCTGCTCCTGGATGCTGATTTAGGGTCCAGCGCCGGCGAAGCCAGGCATTTGCTCTGGCCCGTATTAAACGGAGAAGCAGACTTAACTATAGCCCGCTTTCCGCCGGCCAGGCAAAAAGGTGGCTTTGGTTTCGTAAAAGGGTTGGCTGGAATGGGAATAAGGTATTACACGGGAATTAAAGCCGAAACCCCTCTTTCTGGCCAACGGGCTATGCGCCGGACTGTTTTTTTAAAGGTTTTACCTTTGGCCTCACACTTTGGGGTAGAAGTAAGTATGACTATTAAAGCGGCCAGGCTTGGTTTTCGGGTTTGTGAGGTTCCCGTTCAAATGAGGCATAAAGAAACCGGTCGTAACCTGAAAGGTTTTATCCATCGTTCCCGCCAGTTCTATGATGTATTAAGAGTATTGGTTCTGGCCTGGCGTGCCTGATGGCCATTGGCTATCTAATAGGGTCGGCTTCTAGCCTGTCCGAAGTCTGGCTTGCCGAAAGTGGTATGGCTTCAAGCTTTAACAGGAGGTGCGGTGTGGAGTACTATTTTTTTTAATAAGTTTTTTTTTAATAAGTTTTTTTATTGCTTACTTGATTTTGCCTAAAATAATTACTATAATACAAGAAGCTAATTTTTTAAGGCTTAATTATAAAAATGAGTTTATCCCGGTTGGGGTAGGAATAGTTTTCTTTTTAACTACTTTACTGGTGATAACTGTTTTACTTCCTTTTTTGCCTGAAAAGGCAAGTATAAAAGCGTATGCTTTTTTGCTTGCCTTTGCCATATTTACTTGTTTGGGTTTGGTAGATGATGTTTGGGGCTCAAGGGACACTTCAGGCTTAAAAGGGCACCTTTTTGCCAGTTTTAAGAAGGGCCAGCTAACCACCGGAGCAATCAAGGCTATGTTTGGATTAGTGGGAGCAGCCCTGTTGACGGTAAGCACCGGTTCCTGGTTATGGGTTTTGGTAAATATTCTAATAGTGGTACTAACGGTAAACACCATAAACTTATTAGATTTAAGGCCGGGCCGGGCGGGAAAAGGTTTTTTATTTCTAGCCGTTATTTTTTTTATCTTAGGTTGGGGAGAAGAAGAATCATTTTTTTTGGCCGCGGTTAGCGGAAGCTTGCTGGCTTACCTGGGGTATGATTTAAAGGCCAAAACAATGATGGGTGATACCGGGGCAAATGCTTTAGGGGCCGTCTTAGGGATTGTTGCCGTTTGGGTTTTAGCCGCTCCGGCAAAAATAATTTACCTGGTTTGTTTAATTATCTTTCATTTTGTTACGGAAAGATACTCCCTTACCCAAATAATAGCTCAAAATCGTTTTTTAAATTTTTTAGACCTTTTCGGTCGAAAATAAAGCAGGAAATTAATTTTTTTTAGCGAAAATATACAAAACCATAAAGAATTATTTTTAGGACTGCTTTTATTTTTTAAATTGCGGGGAAAGAAAATTGCACGAAAAAAAATTAACTATCTTTGTAGGTAATTTAGGAAGCGGAAAAACCGAAATCGCGCTTAACTTTGCCTTGTTTTTAGTAAAACAAGGTTATCCTACTACCATAGTTGATTTAGATATTATCAATCCGTATTTTCGCACCCGTATGGTAAGGCATGTTTTAGAACATATGGGACTTAGGGTTGTTTGTCCCCGCGGCGAACTGGCTAATGCAGATTTACCATCTCTTTCGCCGGCTATCCGAAGTGTTTTGGAAGATTCTTTTGACTACGGAGTATTTGACGTAGGCGGTGATGAAATAGGGGCGACAATTTTAGGGCGCTATAAAGCTTTTTTATTAAAGAATTCGTACGCCCTTTATTACGTAATTAACCAGTGCCGGCCTTTTACGAGAGATAAAGCAAGTATTATAAAAAATATCCACTTCATTGAAAAGTCAGCCAGGCTTAAGATAACGGGTTTAGTTAGTAACACTAATTTAGGTTGGGCTACTGATATAGAGACAATTTTTGAAGGACACGAGGTAGTGAAAACGGTGGCGGCAGAATTGGACTTACCGGTGGCCTTTTTAAGTGTCCGCAGGGATTTAATGCTCCAAGTAAGCATGAGGTTAAACGAAGATATATTTTTACTTCCGTTGGAAATATTTATGCAACCCCCCTGGTATTACGGTATTACTGACCCGCTGCTTAAAATACCACAAACTGCTAAAGAAATACCCCGTTAAAGGAGAGGAATGATTTTTGGCCCGCGTAACCTTTCGAGAAGACCGCTGTAAGGGTTGTGAATTATGCAAGCTGGTTTGTCCCAAAAAAATTATTATTCAGGCCGATTACGTTAACAATCTTGGTTTTCGGCCGGCCACGGTAAAAGAGCAAGAAAAATGTACGGGTTGCACTCTTTGTGCTTTGATGTGCCCGGATATAGTAATTGAAGTAGAAAAAGAGGTGGAAGTTGTAGTTGGCAAAAGTATTGATGAAAGGCAATGAAGCCTTTGGCGAAGGAGCCATCCGGGCAGGTTGCCGTTTTTATTTTGGCTATCCT
>DMDI01000293.1:0-2193 GCA_003445555.1 Desulfotomaculum sp.
GGGGGTAACTGGATTAAATCAAATTTGTTCAACCCGGATTTGGGCAATTGCCATCCTTGTTATAATATAATGCTGAAATCACCAGGTTAAGCCAGGTAAAATCACCCTCTTTTAATCTCCAGGTCACGGCCATCTTTGCCGGGATTCTCACTCCGGCAAATTCTTTGTATCCGTTTGGTTCTATTTGAATAAACCAGTCTTCCAGGGTAGCCCCGTCTTTACGGTCGTAGTACCTTTTAGCTTCGAGGCATAACACATCACCATTTTCATCAAACTTGTAAAAACTTGAAGCAGTAATTCCATTATAGGTCATTGTGGCTTTAGCGGTTGTCGAATCTACCTGCTCCCATTGGATATAATTGGACAAAGCGGCTGACGGAAACCAAACAATTTCGGCAAGGTAACGCACCATTGCCCCCTGATCAATTTCTTTTCCTTTGGCGTCTGCAACGGGGAAGAGGGAAAGTAATTTGATTAACATATGACCTTTACCATCTTCATACTTATCTCTTCCGGCAAGATGAATTCCCGGTGCGGCTTTTACCTTCGCAAGCCAGATAAAGCCGGGTTTTTGAATGGTGAAATATTGCTCTGCTTCAAAAGGCATCCACTTTCCACCGGCAGCAGGGCACATTTCCCCTTTTTGTTTTAGATGAACGGTTTGGACAAATTCTTTACCAATGATATTAGAATGCTCAAGCCATTTTTGAACGACAGGAGGCAGGCCGGCAACCATCTCTCTTGTCACCACCTTTTTTTCGGCCGTTGCCGGAGGAAGGAATGATTTTAGTTCATTTCTTACCATCGCGTTAAAACTCCATATTCCATAAGATATAACAATTGACGCCAGTATAATCACGTTGGCTATGGTTCCAAATTTGGCCTCCTGCCAATGTATAATAATAAGAAACTGGGAAAGTATTACGGCAGGGGTTGCAATCATCCACCACCAATCTTTTTTTAATAAAAAAACAACTAATGTGGTGGTGATTAATAAAGCAGACAGCAGCCATAATAGACCTGTGGGTTTAGAAATGTCTTGAGCAAGTTGGCTTATCTCAGTCAGCTTAAACGCTTTTATAAAACCCATTAAATGAATAAGTCCGTGAATAGCTACAATGAAGGCAAAGATTATTCTGAACAAAATTAATTCACCTCATCTGGTAGATTTTAATTCAGTGATTAACTTTTCTTAACCGGGAACAATAATAACAATACCGGATATATTGATGCATTATAGGCCATGTCCACTTTCAATTAAATCTGTCAGGCGGGTAACAAATCTTGCGACTCGACGATGATTGATATATCGAGATCATCAAAAATAATCAATTTATTCTTACTTTTTCTAATGGCGTGAACTGTAGCGTTACATTCTGTAAGCAGGTAAGCCGTTATTTTCTAACAGCCTTATGTTAGCTACCTACCTATAGCGTTACGTTCTTGATGGAGGCTTATCAACTACTCTATCCTACCAGCTTCCTCCCCCGCCGCCCCCAAAGCCGCCCCCGGAAAATCCACCGCCTCCAAAGCCTCCAATGCCTGTGCCGCTTCCCCTCGGGGCGGAGAACATTGCGGTCCCGGCACTGGCTACCATTGAATTTATTGATCTGTTAAAAAGGGAAGGGTTGAATATTCTAGTCCCGCCCGGTGAGACATACCAGTCCGGCTCTTCCTGGTAGATCTCCTTGAATGCTTTTGCCCAGTTGTCTGTAACGTCAAGTGCTATGGCGTACGGCAGGAATTTCGAAAAGAGATTCTTATCCCCCATTCTCTCGAGCCTGTCCTTTTCGGCACGGTTCAGAAATTCCCGAAAGCCGAGGATATCTATATGTGCAGATGACCCCGACCTTGTCTTCGCGGGCATTGCCCTTGCAAAGGCAAGGACAAACAGACCTGTTAATATCCCGGCAAAAAAGCTTTGGCCGGTAGGATAAGAATTAAAAACCACCTGGAAAGCAGTTCCAAGAAGTATAACCAGTACCGCTGAGATTATCCCGGCAATTATGTAGAATTTTCTTACGCTATCGGGGCTTTTAAGGAAATACTTTTTTTTGACAAGTTCACCGTAGAGGGATTCTTTTAATACTCCCAAATTCTCATAGAACTTATTCTTCATTTCGGATATGAGAACGCCGGGCATTCCTAAAAAAATGCGGTCCATGAGCAGATTTTCAAAAGTGCTGAGTTCCG
>DMDI01000293.1:2406-3482 GCA_003445555.1 Desulfotomaculum sp.
GTCCATCTTTTCGTCAACAACGGCACCAACCTCGGCAGGTATCAGCGGCAAACCTTTGAACTTCGGGGGTTCATACATAACGGGAACAGACTCCCTTACCTTTGGGTCCCTGCCCCCCTTGTACCACAGGTTGATCATGAATATCAGCGCAAAAAAAGGGAAAAAGAATACCCAATTATCTTTAAGATTCAGCACCCAGAAAAACTTTTTAAGCGTTGAGGGAGGTGAAACAAGGCCCTTATCCCACCCAAAGACTATCGTAAAGCCTTCGCCTGTTTTAAGTTCCTGTTTTGTATAGAATTTCCCGCTATTATATTTCGCCTCAAAACCGCCCTGCGATTCTTCCGAGCCGTAAAAACCCGTGTAACACGCAGCCCTGAGATTTTTACTGATATTTTTTACCGCAAGAAGTACATCGGCCGATGCTTCTTCAATAGGTGCTTTCCAGTAATTGCCTGTAACGTTCCAGTAGAGTTGGTCGTGATCATTAAAAAAAAGGATAGCATTTTCAACTTTATAGGTGATCACGAATGTCTGAATGCCGCTTATATATTTCTTTGCGTCGCCAATTTTTATGTGGATAACCGCGCCTTTTCTGGCAACCCGGTACTTCCATTTCATTCCTGCTACATTATTAACAGATATTACCTTTAGCGGGGTTGTAATGGTATTGCCGAGCTCGTCCTTGTACCGGAATGGAATCTCCCTGTAAATACCGTGCTTTGGCGTTAGGAAATCTACCTTTATTACCTCTTTAACCTGGAAAGAGGAATCTTCATATACAGTTATGTCAGAATGGAATCTGCTGATGGTAAAATCCTGTGCAAATGCAACGGTCGGAGAAATAACCAGGGCTAAAAAAATGACCCATATAATGTAAGCTGATTTTTTCATGAAAAACTTACCTTAACAGGCATTCTCTCGAATTCCGGCTCCCCGAGTTCAAAAAATTCTTCCTGTTTAAACTTGAACATTGACGCTACGATGTTTGACGGAACGGACTCTATCATTATGTTGTAATCGCGCACAACTGCGTTATAATACCTTCTTGCGTACTCTATATTGTTTTCAAGTTC
>DMDI01000258.1 GCA_003445555.1 Desulfotomaculum sp.
GCCAGCAGCCTGGTTGGCGAATCCGTGCAATGTCCGGCAGATTATTACGCCAATAATGTTACCGGCAGCCTAATTTTGCTGGAGGCTATGCGGGAAGCTGGCGTACCTTATCTTGTTTTTTCCTCTACGGCAGCCGTTTATGGTGAACCGGCAGAGATACCCATTCCTGAAGACCACCCTACAATACCGACCAACCCTTACGGCGCTACCAAACTGGCCCTGGAAGAAGCCTTTCCCTGGTACTATCAAGCTTATGGCTTGAGATATATTTCCCTACGGTATTTTAACGCCGCCGGCGCCGACCCGGACGGGGAACTGGGAGAAGTTCATGAACCGGAAACCCACCTCATCCCGCTGGTTTTAAAAACCGCTTTAGGACAAATACCAGAGATAAAAATATTTGGCCGTGATTACCCTACCCCGGACGGAACCTGCGTAAGGGATTACATTCACGTTACCGATTTGGCCCAGGCGCATATTCTGGCCTTGGAAGCACTGGCCGGGGGAGCAGTTCCCTCCGTTTACAACCTGGGTAACGGTAATGGGTATTCAGTGCTGGAAGTCGTTCAGGCAACAGAAAAAGTGGTGCGCAGCCCCTTATCTAAAGTATTTACCAGGCGACGGGATGGGGACCCGGCCGTCCTGGTGGCCGGCGCGGAAAAAATTAAAAAGGGGCTTCACTGGAAGCCTTGCTACAGCGACCTGCAAACAATTATTGAAACTGCCTGGCGGTGGCACCAGAAAAACCCGCTGGGTTACCCTAAAAATTAATTTGGTTACGCTAAGCATTAATATTAGGAACGTTTATTCACTTCAACGCTATTATATTCCAAGTCATATCCAAAAAGATTGAGGGAGAAAATTTCCTTGCCGTTTATAGAAAATGCTGGTATTACCAAGAATAGCAAGCGTCCCGTGATTTTGTACGTAATAACCCAAGGGGTTTTAGGCGGGGCGCAAAACCATGTTTTTCATTTAGCCACGGGTCTTCAAGGTAAAATAGAGGCGCACGTGGCCATAGGTAAACAAGGCCCCTTAGGGGAGAAATTAATAGAAAAGGGCGTTAACGTATCTTACCTTCCTTCTTTAATAAGAGCCGTATCTCCTCTTAAAGATGTTCAAGGTTTAAGAGAACTAATTAATTTGATAAAAAAAATAAAACCTGATTTAATAACTACCCATTCAAGTAAAGCAGGTATAACAGGGCGTTTGGCTGCTCGTCTAACCGGTGTCCCGGCCACCTTCACCGCCCACGGCTGGGCTTTTACGGAAGGGGTAGCCGGGCCGAAAAAAAACCTTTATGTTTGGGCCGAGCAAATTGCGGCCCGGTGGACCGAAAAAATAATTTGCGTCTCTGAATACGACCGGCAACTGGCCATTAGATTAAGGGTGGGCCATCCCTCCCGGTTAATTACCATTCATAACGGTATACCTTTAACTAACGCTAAATATTTTGCCCAACCAGGAAATAATAAGCCGGTACGCTTAATTATGGTGGCGCGTTTTTCCCCGCCAAAGGATTATAAATTGCTTTTAGAAGCTTTAAGCCGGTTAAAAGGAAATGCTTGGGAGGCTTTACTTATTGGCGACGGGCCATGCTTAAACCAGAACAAGGAGTACGCGCAAAAACTTGGCCTAACGGAAAAGGTTAAATTTTTAGGCTCTCGTCTAGACGTGGCCGGATTACTGGTCCAGGCCCATATTTTTGTGCTTGCCTCTAATTGGGAGGGCTTTCCCATAACTATTCTTGAAGCAATGCGGGCCGGTTTACCGGTGGTGGCCTCCCAGGTAGGCGGAGTAGAAGAAGCGGTGGTAGATGAGCAAACAGGGTTTCTTGTTCCCCGGGGTAAGGCTGAAGTTTTAAAAGAACGCCTGCAAATATTAATTGATAACCCGGACCTGCGGGCTCAAATGGGCCAAAGGGGACAAGAAATATTTAGAAATAATTTTACTTTAACTCCTATGCTGGAAAAGACCTGGCGGGTCTACCAGGAAATACTATCGTTACATAAAGTAGAAAAAAAAAATTTGGGGCGTAAATTATGTTAAAATATTTAAAGACTTTGGTAAGGTAAACACTATATTTTTCATTTTTTAGGGGTAGAAGATATTGCCTTTCCGGATTTTTAAGTCAATTTTTATTTATTTAATGGCTTTTGGGGACCTGGTTTTAATTATAGGAGGCTTTTTTGCCGCCTTCAAGTTTCGTTTTTCAGGCCAGGTGCCCGGGGTTAACTGGGAGCCTTTTATTCAAATAACGCCCTGGGTTTGCCTGGCCACTTTAATCCTTTTTTCCGGTCTGGGTTTATACCCGCTTCGTCAGCATGAATTTACCGCCTTAATACGGCGGGTAATTACCGGAATATTAGCGATATTTATATCCACCATAGCCATTACCTTCTGGGTTCGGGGTTTTGCCTTTCCCCGCAGCGTGTTTGTCCTGGCTATGCCTATTCAGGTATTATTAGTATGCGCCTGGCGGTATTTTTGCTGGCATCTCCAAAGATGGCTATACGGCCGAAAAAAGGTCCTGGTAGTTGGGTCCCCTGCGGAGGTAATGAAGTTTTTAGGCAAACCCTTTGATTTGCCCCGGGGTTGGTTTGAAGTTAGGGATCTCCTTGCCCCGGAAGATTTAGGCCGGTTGCCGTCCCTGTTACCCTCAATGGATGCTGTTTTGATAGCGCCTTCCCTTTCGCGTACATATAAAGCTGATGTTTTATCGGCTTGTTTAAAGGCAAGACGGGAAGTCTATTTAATCCCGGATCTTTATGATATTATGTTAAGCCACGGCAGCTTGCAGCAGTTAAATGACTTGCCTGTGGTCGAGATACAGGAGCTTTGTCTTTCCTGGCCGCAAAAAATAACCAAGCGAACGTTTGATCTGGCCGTAAGCGGGGCCGGCCTGGTTCTTGGCTCGCTCTTATTCCTGGGGTGTGCCCTGGCGGTGACGTTCACTTCTCCTGGACCGGTATTTTATACTCAAGAGCGCGTTGGTTACCGCGGCCGCCCTTTTTTACTTTATAAATTTCGCACCATGGTCAGGGACGCTGAAAAGATAACCGGCCCGATATTAGCTAAGGAAAATGACCCCCGCATTACTCCGGTGGGACGTATTTTACGCGCCAGCCGTCTGGACGAATTACCCCAGTTAATTAATGTGTTAAAAGGAAATATGAGTATTGTGGGTCCCCGGCCCGAAAGGCCTTATTTTATTAATCAGTTTATTAAGGAAACGTCCAATTATCACTACCGGCATTTAGTAAAACCGGGTTTAACCGGCCTGGCTCAGGTTTATAGTAAATATTCTACCTCAGCGGTGGACAAGCTGCGCTACGACCTTTACTATATCCGTAACTATTCTTTATGGCTGGACTTAAAGATTATTTTGCAAACGATTCCTTTGGTCTTGGGAGGAGAAGGCTCGCAAGGCGAAAAGGAGCAAACCGACCCCGAAAAACAAGAGGCTATTCATACTTTGGTAAACAGTATTAACCAAACAGCTTCCGGAAAAGAAGGTTAGCCAGAAAAATTCTATTATTTTGCAGGAAATAACGTCTCTATGTCGAATATTCTTAACCTGATGGAGAATAGCGTTCTGGTTTGGTAAAAACCAGGCTAGTTTAAGGAGTGTTTTTATTGACCGAAAAATTGAATACCGGACAAATTACCGTACCCAAGCCGTGGCACTACCAGTTGGCTTTCTGGGGTGTAGTGCTATTATTGTTTTTACCGCCGTTTTACCGGGGGCTTTTTTTTGCTGCCGAACAACAAAAGGCCCTTATTTTAGCGGTAGTTATCTTCTGGTTTGTATGTTTATGGAAATATACGCGCCGGGATTATGCTTTTTTAACTCATCCCTTGGATTATTTTATCCTGGCCCTGCCGGTAATTTACGTCATCGCGGCTTTTAATGCCGTAAACTATGGCTTGGCGGTAGATGAAGTGGTGAAAAATATCCTTTATTTCCTGACCTACTGGGTAATCTTTCAACTGGTAACCGAGGAGATTGATATCTCCAGGTTTTTGCACGTAATCTACCTGGCGGCGATCGGGGTAGCCTTGGCTGGTTTGGCCACGGCCACCGGTATAGTCAATATTAAAGACGGTTTTTTAGGCGGCCGGATTTATTCCTCTTTTCAATACCCTAACGCTTTAGCCAGCTACTTGGCGGCCGCAGGTTTTTTAGGTCTATTTTTCTGGCAAAAAAACGGTCCGCTAAGTCTAGGTTCAACCATTACGGATAAAGCGCTTTTAAAAATAGTGCCGGAATGGTTATTAAAGCTAAAACCTTACGGCTACCTTTACGCCACGGCCAATTTTTTCCTCCTGGCCGTGCTCTTTGGTACTAAATCCCGCGGCGGCCTGCTGGTAACCGGGGTGGTATTCATCCTCTACCTGATTGGTCTAACCTGGCAAAAACGCCTCCCGGCTTTGGTCCACGTCTTAATTACTGGTGCTTTAGGCTTCCTGGCGGTGGATAAATTTATTTCCGCGGCTACGGCTAGACAAATGGAAATGGCCTGGCTATGGATTTTTATAGGACTGGTTATAGTTTTAGTTATCCAGGCCGCTTATAATTTTTTGCTGACCCGTAAAATTATTTCCTGGGATAAAGAGCGGCGCCAAACAAACCGAGCCTTAATGGGACTTGTCGCGGCCGTCCTTGTAGCCGGCGGAGTTATTATAGCCGTAAACCCTGCCTTTTTACCCCAAATTTTTTCCTTTGAATATTTACGTAACGCTTTCGAGCGTTTTTATTTTGTTACGGATGCCCTGGCCATGCTTAAAGAAAGGCCCGTCCTTGGTTGGGGAGGAGGCGGCTGGGAAGAAGCCTACCACTCTTTCCAACGTTATCTATATAATTCCAATGAGGTCCATAGTTATTATTTTCAGGTAGCCGTGGAAACCGGCCTCTTGGGGTTACTGGCCGTGGTTGGCCTTTGGGCCGCTTTCCTTTGGAGCGGCTGGCGCTCCTACCGCGCGGCGGCTTCTGGCGGCCCGCGGCAAACGCTAATTTGGACAATGCTAGCTGCAGCAGTAGCTATTGGAGCTCACGCCTTAATTGACTTTGACCTTTCCCTATCCGCGCTGACGCTAAGTTTATATACGCTTTTTGCTTGTACCCGGGCCGCTTACGGTCTGCCGGAAACAGCAAAAAGCCATCAGGAAAGCCCAGCCCTCAGTCAAGGGGCCAAAAAAAATAAAGCTGTTAAAGCAACCACCCAGCCAACCGGTAAAAAACAAAAAAAGAAACATAAAAAAAAGAATTTACCTGCCGCCAACCAACCGCAAAAAATTCTTCCTCCAAACCCGGCCTGGTTGGCTGTACTTTCCGTAATCACCCTTTTAATATTTTTTCTGGGGATAACTTTAGTTTCAGCCAGCAGTTACGTCCTAACCGCTGAAGACGCCATAGGAAAGCAAAATGTTAACCAAGGATTGACCTATCTGAAAAAGGCCGCGGCTTACAATCCTTTTAGCGCCGAATACCATAACCATTTAATGCGCTTATACTTAAGCCTGGGACGCTACGAGCAGGCTGTTACGGAGGCTCGTCAGGCCACAGCCCGCAGCCGGTACAGTGCGGCCCAAAAGGCTGATTTATCTTCGGCCTATTTATCGGCCGGTAAATATGATGAGGCCATAAAGTACGCCCAAACCGCCCTAGCCGCAGCCCATTACCAGATTGTTTGGTACGAAAACCTGGCTAATGTATGCGCCACGGCCGGTCGAAACGAGTTAATTGCCGGCAATAAGCAAACCGCCGGCCGTTACCTGAGACAAGCCGTTAAGGTGCCGGAACTTATACAAAATAGGGTAAAGGCACTAAACGAATACGAAAGAAAAATGTGGCGAGACGGTCCAATGCTTGCTCCAACCCCTCGCCTAAATTTATCTACCGGACAGGCCAAGTATTTCCTTGGTAACTGGCAAAAGGCGGAGCAAGATCTGCAAACCGCCACCGCAGATGAACAATCAAAAGGAGAGGCTTTCTTCTGGCTGGCTTTAGTAAAAGAAAAACAAGGTAAAGGACAAGAAGCAAAAGCGCTGATTGAAAAGGCCGCGGCCGTTAATAAAGCTTATAATGATGCCTTTAAACAATTTAAATCGTTACCGACCTTGTAGACTAAAAGGCATTGTAATTATTACTACAAATACATTACCCACGTAAGGCTGTAATTATATGCCGGTCACTCACCTCTTTTAGTTCTAAATCCTTAAATCCGGCATCAGTAAGCCAGGTAACATATTCTTCCCACGTCCACGTCCCCCCGGTTTCTGTGTTCACCAGCATGTTTACGGCAAACACGGCGGCAAAAGGATGGCGGTCCCGCACAAAATCCACTGCGGCAATTCGCCCTCCCGGAACTAACACGGCAGATACTTGCTTAAAAAGTAGCCGGTTTTCCTTTTCTCCGTAAATATGACATATACTCCCTAAAAAAGCCAGGTGAAAGGGGCCTTCGGGCAAACCCACGGTAAAGTCTCCTGCCACCAGGTGAATGTTCTCGTCAGGAGCTAAGGAAGATTGTGCCATGGCCGCTACTTCAGGAAGATCTAGTACGGTTACTGCAGCACCTAAAGCAGCAAAGGCCCTAGCGTGAACAAGAGGTCCACCGCCTATATCCAGCACCCGTGCTTCAGGGGGTAAACCGGTCAAGCAAAATTGGGCTATAGCCTTGGCGCCATCCTTTGCTCTCCTGCTCATGGCCTCAATGAAGTAACGGCGCTCAGCGGTAGATCGGTTGTCCCTGGCCGGCCGCCCACTTTGGATTACTTGAGACAACTTGATCCAACTTTTAATTAGTCCGTAACTATGCATAAAAGCAAAGCCGTCATAGTTGACACTATCCGGCCGGTAAAACATTTCTTCCGCTCTGGAAGAAAGACGGTATTTATTTCCTTCGATTCGTTCCAGGTAATCCAGGGATACCAAGGCTTCCGCCACCGTCCATACGGCCCGGCGGTCGGCTTTTAAATTTTGCGCCAATTCTAACGCGCCCAGTGTCTGTTGGTGTAAGGCTTTAAAAATTCCCGCCTCTACTGCCCCGCCCACTAACAATAATTCAAGAGGAGCCTGAAGTGATTCCTTTTCCATCAAGTTTATCCTTTTATTTATTTAATCTTTATCTTTTTCATAAATTTTATAAATGCTTTTCCACCAGGGCAAAAAGCTCTTTTTTGGTTTGAAAACCAACCACTCTTTCTGCTTCTTGGCCTTCTTTAAAAATAACCAGGGTGGGAATACTTAAAATTTTTAATTCAGCCGGGGTAGCCTGGTTTTCGTCAATATTAAGCTTAGCCACTATAATTTTATCTTTATATTCCGCGGCCACTTCCTCTACTAAAGGTGTTATCATCCGGCAGGGAGCGCACCATTCAGCCCAGAAATCTACCAGAACAGGGATTTTCGATGTCTCTAGCACTTCCTTAAAATTTCCATCTTTTAAAATATGAATATTTTCGCCGGCCAAAATGTTTTCCTCCTTAAAATTTATAATTGGATAATCCTATACTTCTTTTTTGCCCAAAAAAATGTAACTTTATTTACTTGAAAATTTATAACTTAAAAAAATCTTTTTAAATTCATTTCAAGCAAGTTTTTTGGTTTAATCACATAAAAATAAAATAAAAAACACAAAAGAGGTACTCTTATGAAATTTTACGTTTTTTGGTTTAGGTTAAAGCATCGATTAAATAAAGTAAATAAAGGGCTTAAGATTTTATTTTGTTGTATAAATATTGTGCTTTTCAAAATAAAACACCGGATAGATAAAAGATCTTTACCTTATCTTTTTTCTGGAATAAAAAAACAGCAACCCACCTTATTTGACTATATAAATGAAGCCCGGTTAGACTGGCATAATGCCCTACGTGAATATGATTTTATTGACCGGGAATTGATAGACTATCTGGCCTTAAAAATTTTGACTGCAGAAAGACGCTATACAACTATGCTCCAACAAGCACGTCATCAAGGAATTACAGCCTGGCCTTCAAACTTAACCGAACCAATAAAAAAAATGAACCTAAAATAAAAACAGCGGTATTAACTTTTACCGCTGTTTTTATTTTAGTTAATTATTTACATTATTCCTATTGAACCGGCAACCGCAATTATTTGCCCTGTAATATACTGCGATTCCTCTGAGACAAGAAACACCAACACCGGAGCCACGTCTTCCGGC
>DMDI01000307.1 GCA_003445555.1 Desulfotomaculum sp.
AACAAGCGGAATTGATTTTGAGCATCAATGAGGTAAATACTACCGCGCTCCTCGTTAAAATAAACAACCTGCCCATAGATTGGCTGACGGTAAGCCGTAATTGTAATTACCTGCTGCCCGCTAACCAGAAGACCTACTAAGTCACCCGGGGCTAACCCGGTTAGGTCAATGGTTTGATCATTTAACCACACCGGTAGGCGGGAAGTAAGCAAATTGTATTTTTGGCCTTCCGCCAAGCTAATTTCGCCGCGCCCTTCATCAATGGCCAACAGGGTACCTACGGCCAAATTTCGTTTTACGGCCACGTAGTTTACTTCTTTGCTGGCCGGAGAGAGCTTCAACTTTACGGCCATGCTAGGCGCTAGCTGCCCAATCTCTCCACTTACCGGTAAACCAAAAGGCAAATCGGCCGGGCTGCCTTCCGGTACAGTATCTACAATCGAGACGGCGGCTTCTGAAGCGAAAAAATATGGTTCTTCCCGGTTAATAAGAAACAACTGATTTTTCGCCAGATTGATTTCCCGGATAAAACCTTCGGTCTCTTCAAAGGAAGCCTTGGCCAACCATAAAGTTTGGGTGATGGGATTCACCGAGGCAAACAATTCCGCTCCCGTAGGAAAGACGCTTTCCTCACCGGCTTTTCTTTCGTTAATCCAAAAAGAAGCAGAGGCAGCTAAGGCTAAATAATAGCCTCCCTCCCACCTCTTTGCATCAGCCTCTAAAAATAAAGGGCCTTTGGGTAGCGTTACTCTTTCTGCCGCTCTAGTGCGCCAGATTTTGCCTTGCAAATACAAGCCCTCGCCTCCCCAAAACACCTCTTCTCCCGGCAAAATATAATCACTTCCCCAGGAAGTTAATTTTTTACCTATAGCATTTTTGCCTTCTCGAGGCAGGGAAAGGATTTCTCCCCCGGTTAACTTTACTTTTTTTGCCACCGGGTCAACTTCCCTTACCGTGTCGTGGGCTAATTTCTGCCCGTAAACCAAAGCAAAATCCTGCCTTAAGTCGGCCCCTCTATAACCTTTTTGCGAAACCTGCGTTGCTTTTACCATTAAGGTATAAACCCCGGTTAACGGCTCGGGAATAGAAACTTGTTCCACGTTATTTTTTTCATCTCTTTTCCCTTGACCGGTATCATTACCTAAATATTTTTTCCCGTCCGGGGCCACCACAATTAAGTCTAAATCATTAACCAATACCTTTTTTTCGTTTCCCGGGGTACCAGGCGGGTCTGTCCAGGCTAGAGTAACCTTAAAAGGAAGCTGCTTATGATTCGGGTAATTATTATTCTCTTTAAGCTCAAAAGTATAGGTTTTTATTTCTCCTTCCGCCAACCCGTCTTTTTCCTCTAAATAACGAAAGGTTTTTTCTTTTAAGGCCAGCACTGTACCCACCAGGTCCAACCGTCCAAAACCGGCCTTCTTAGCCTCTAATTGGGCAGCCCCGTTAATTAACAAAGCTTTAAGTAAGGCCGCCGCAGGTAAGGCAATTTTTTCTTCCTTTTGTAAATATTCTCGCAGTAAAGCCGCCGCTCCACCGCCAACGGCTGCGGCCATGCTTGTCCCGCTCAGCCTGGTATATTGAGGGAAAGCGGAAAAATTACTGGACACTAAAGGTGAACAGGCGGAAACAATTCCTGCCCCCGGAGCTACCAGGTCAGGTTTTAACCGCCCGTCAGCGGCAGGACCCTGGCTGGAAAAGCGCGCCGGTTCACTGGCGTTATCATTATCAAAGCCAAAAGCCGGGCGCACATTTTCCGTAGCTCCCATAACTAAAGCATTTTTACTGTTTGCTTCGGCCGTAATTGTTCCGTCCGCGGGCCCTTTATTCCCGGCGCCAAAAATAACTAAAAAGTCAGGGTGGCGGCGCATAAAAGCATCGGTTTGAGCGGCGTTAGATAGATAAGCATTTCTTTGCGTGCCCCAACCATTAACGTAAAGGTAGGCGTTGGCTTCAAAGGCAGGTAGGTAAAGAGAAGTAACATCGGCCGGAGGATCAATTTCCCCCTCTTTATTAAGAATACCTTGAAAATAAAGGCTTGCCTCAGGAGCCAGACCCGCAAATTTACCCTGCGAAGCAAGCCCGGTACCGGCAATGGTTGCCGCCATGTGGGTCCCGTGACCCACCGGATCATCCGGCTGTGGCCGGCCGGCCAAAGACTTAAGCATGATTACCTTCGGTTTTTGCCCCGGTTTACTTTTTAAATCTTCCGGTAAATCATCCCGCTTCCCTCTTCCCAGGCCGCTATCCGCCAAACCCACCACTTGACTTGCTCCGGTCAAGCCGGCCATAGAAACAAACCCGGGAGCAGCTAAAGGTTCAGCGCCAATAATACCCGCGGCCCGGTCATTTAAAAATTGGGGAGCAATGTAGGGTTCAATCCGGACCACTTGAGAAGAGGTAGCCAACCTTTTTAAGGCCGCTTCAGGTATTTGAGCCCTTAAAACCACTCCTTTTTCCTTTTCCCCTCTTATAAGTTCCCCCCCAAGCTTTTTTACTTCCTGACAAACTTTTGTTTTATCTTTAACGTCAGTTATAATAATATTTACGGTTAAGTTTTTTTCAAAAGAGGTTGGACTACCTTTCCTTTGATTCACGGTATGGTCCGGTAACTTACCTTCCTGGGTGAAAGTTTTTAGTTTAGCTTCAACTCCGACCTCTAAAGGATTACGGTTAGCGACTTTCGTAGGGGCGTTAAATTTAACGCCCCTACTATCATAACATTTGGCTCCTATAAAGATCAGGGTCCCAAAAACTAAAAAAAGGAACACCCACCTTTTTAACTTCATCTAACCTCTCCCAACCTAACTTGCGTTATACCAATATTTTTATTGACAAAAAGCAACTAGATAATTATATTATTACTTAATGTAATTTACTTTTAAATTATAATCAATTAATTCTTTAATGTACACTTTAAATTAAAAACAGGTATTACTAATTATTGTTAATCAAAGAAAGTGAGGTTTTAATGAACGAAAATAAAAAATATTATTCTCCGGCTTTAATGACGGCTTTTATCCTAATGGCCACATTAATGGTGATTCAGACAGCCTTTTCGCTTCCGGTCCAGGCTCAACAAATAAAAGTGATGGTAAACGGCAAAACACTTAAGGAAGCTAAGGCAATTATGATAAACGGGCGGGTTTTGGTTCCTTCACGGGCCGTAGTCGAAGCCTTAGACGCAAAAGTAGCCTGGAATAACCAGACCAAAACCGCAACGGTAAAGAGGGATAAAACCAGTTTAGAAATAACCGTAAACCGCCAGGCAGCCTATCTAAACGATAAATCTATCACCTTGGATGTCCCGGCTAAACTGATAAACAATAAGCTTTATCTTCCCTTGCGCTTAGTAAGTGAATCCCTGCAGGCAAAAATTAAGTGGGAGGCAAAAGATAGTCTGGTAACTATATTTGATAATTATTGTCCTTGGTGTATCCCACTATCGTAAAAGCATATATCCTGCTTTAAAGATAGCTCCTCAATGTAATATGGGTGTAATATAGGGAGTGATTTTAAATTTTTGGTTGAAAAACAAAGAAAGAATTTAACCTTAAATAAATGGGCCGCTATATTTTCTTTGCTTAACTTAATTTTTTTAGTTTACTTATCTCTCCACCGCTCTTTTACCTTAACCGGAATATTCTGCTTTAATCAAAATTGTCCTTCGTGGCTTCTTGTAGTTGGAGAAAGGATTTCTGTTGCTGCCGCCGGGGCTTTTGCTGCCGCTGGGTTGACTATTTTTTGCTTTTTGGTCCGGCAAAGTAAGCTCTGGCAATTTTTAGCCCTTTTTTTAGCCCTTTCAGGGTCTGGCGTAAGTTTTTACCTAATTTCCTTTCAGGTGCAAGTGATGAAAAGCCTATGCGTTCTTTGTCTTATCTCAGCCGGCTTTTTCTTTCTTACTCTAATCATTTTAGGGATAGATTTTTTCCTTCATCTCCAAGGCGCAAAATCTTTAACCAATCATAAAACGATTAATTAAAGGTATTCATGGCTACGTCTAAACCTAAGGTAACGATTATTTTTACCGCTTCGGCCGCCTTTAAGGTAATATTTTCTATTTCTTTTTCTTCTAAGGGAGTGAAATTACCTAAAACCCATTCCACCGTATCCTTATCTTCTTGAATGTTCGAATCTCGAACCTCGAACCTCGAACC
>DMDI01000088.1 GCA_003445555.1 Desulfotomaculum sp.
CACGTTTATTTTTACCGCTACTTTATTTAAATTTAGCAGAGAGATTAGGGGTACGGCAAGGGAGGCCATCTCGCCAGGGTTAATGTTCCGGGCGGCTATCACTCCGCTAAATGGGGCGCGAATGAAGCTGTCTTCGTAAGCCGTCCGGGCTAAAGACAAACTGGCCTGGGCACTTTTTAGGCCCGCCTGTGCTTGGTCCGCCTGGGCATGGGCAGTCTTTATCTGGGCCGGTAAGGCTTTTTCCGCCTGCTCTTTGGCCTGTTTGTACCTTAATTCATATTCCGCCTGAAAGACCGCTTCCGGAATGGCCTGCGCCGCTAATAACTCCTGTCCTCTTTGGTAATTCGCCTCAGCCACCTCAAAATTTGCCTGGGCCGTCGCCAGACCTGCTTCAGCCGCCTGTAAGGCAGCCTGGGCTAGTTTACTGGCGGCTTGCGCCTGTTCAATACCGGCCCGGGCCTGCTGCACCCGGTCAGCTAAATCTTTATTTTCTAAGGTTACCAGCACTTGACCGGCAGCAACCTTGCTTCCTAAATCAACCTGTACGGTCGCTACTTTACCCGGTACCTTAGCCACAATATTTGCTGACTGCAAAGCCTCTATTTTTCCCGGAAAAATAAATTGATTATCTAAAAAACTTTTTTTTACCAGGATAGTATTCACTTCGGTCAGTTCCGCTTCGGAAGACACTCCGGTGGCCGGTTTTTTACTGCACCCGCTGCTTGCCACCAGGCTCAAAAAAGTTCCTAAAACAATCACGGCTAGGATAATAAACCTTAACTGTTTCTTTTCCGGCATTTTTAACTGCGCCCCCTTAAAAATTTTCTAGTTTACGTAAACTTCAATATTTTTTAGCTTTTAGGATTATTTTCCCTGGTAGGCCAAACCTTTTTCTTTTACGTCTTCCTCCCGTAAAATTGCCAGTAATTTTTCATAAATTCTTTCTAACTGCCTCAGGTCCTCCTCTGGCAGTTGCCCCAAGTATTTCATTAGAACCTGCTCCCGTTTCGCCAGACAGGTTTTTAAGATTTCCTCCCCCTGAAGAGTAACGGTAAGCCAAACCAGGCGGCGGTCGCCCTTATCCCTTAGACGCCGTACAAAACCAGCCTTGACCAGCTTATCAATGAAAGCAGTGATAGCACTTAAGGAAACGCCAATTTCTTCAGCTACGGCAGAAACAGTCATTTGCTTGCTTTCATAAATAGTTTTTAAAACAAAAAGCTGACTGCCGGTAATCCCCTTAACCAGGCTATTTTTTAGTTCAATATGAATACGCCGGACTAACTGGCGCATAAGTTCATCTATTTTTTTAAAATAAAAAGAAAATTTTTCCGTCACCAAAATTATTCCTTTAAAATTAAATATAGCCAGCGTAAATATTAAACTACTTAACTATTTATCTGGTTAAGTATATGCAACTCAAAAATTAAAGTCAAGATTTTATTTAGGCTTTATTTAGACCAGAAAAAATTTTTAAACATGGCCGTTATCCAGCGCCAATGCAAGATAAGGTGGAGAACAATTAAAACCAGGAAAATAACCGCCGTCCACCGGTGGATATCTCCCCAAGTATGGCGATCAAAGATAAATACCGGTGGATTAACCTTATTTAAAAACTTACCTCCTTGATACCCATAACCATACTCGTATCCGGAAGGCAGAATTAACCACCTGACCAGCCCGGAAACCGCTAAAATAAACACACAAATAAACTGGAAACAATTTAGCTCAAAATTAATTTTATTCCGCATTTTACCTTCCTTAATTTCTCTTCCTTTTGATTAGAGGTATATTTCTTCTGACCGCACTTCTATTATCTCCACCCTACCCAATTTTTCAATAAAATTTATCACTGCCGTTAGCGTTCGCTCTTTGTGGACCCCATCATTACTTACCAAAGCAATGCCTATGGTAGAAAAACGCCAGGCATCCTGGGTGCCCACTTCCGCCGCCGAAATATTAAAGCGGGCTTTTAATTTATCCAAAAGACTTTTTAAAACCCGGCGTTTTTCCTTTAAAGAGTTTGCTTCTCCAAGGTATAATTTTAAAGTTAAAATTCCTACAACCAAATTCGACCTTCCTCAACAAAGCAATTTCATAGTAGGGCAGGCATCCTGCCTGTCTCTGGAAAATCGTCAAACCAATAAAAAGATTAACAAAAAAATGTACCCAAAACAAGCTAAAAAAGATAAAATAACTCATCAGCAAATAAATAGCTTTTTGTTGTGGCAGGAAATATAGCAACGATTGGTGAATATTGTTTTTATAACCATAACTTAAGAGAAAGATTCTACGTTTAAAATCATGGCGTTTCCGGCAAAGTAAGATTAAATTTTTTAGACAGGAATAGGAGGACATGGGATGCCTAAAATAGGCGGTATTGTCGTTATAGTATTGATCCTGCTGTTAATCCTGACTGGTTTCGGCAACTATAACTCGCTGGTGAACCTCGATGAGAAAGCTAAAAGCAATTGGAGTCAGGTTGATAATCAGCTTCAACGGCGGGCAGATCTCATTCCTAACCTGGTTGAAACGGTAAAGGGTTACGCGGCCCACGAAAAAGAGGTTTTTAAACAGGTTAGCGACGCCCGGTCAAAACTGGCCGGAGCAAGAACCGTAGGCGAAAGAGCGGCTGCGGAAGGCGAGTTAAGCAGTGCTCTTTCAAGGCTTCTGGCCATTGTAGAAAATTATCCGCAATTGAAGGCAGACGTCAACTTTCGACAGTTAAGTGATGAGTTGACAGGAACAGAAAACCGGATTGCCGTGGCCCGAATGGATTATAACCAGGTAGTCCAGGCGTATAATAGCGCAATACGCCGTTTTCCCACTGTAATCGTGGCCAGGATGATAGGTTTTGAGCCTAAAGAATATTTCCAGAAAGAGGCAGGTGCAGCCAGGGTACCCCGGGTAAATTTTTAATTCAAGTTCCCGTAAATTCAGGCGTCCCCCTTTGACAACACAGCAACACCAGAGGATAAAATTTATTTTTAGAGCAGAGGTGTAAACATTGGGTAAAAAATTAACAAGTTCCATATTTTTAAAATTAGTGTTTATAATATTGCTTTTAG
>DMDI01000120.1 GCA_003445555.1 Desulfotomaculum sp.
ATTTTTTCCGGCGCACGCCTACCGTACGACGAGGTCCCTTGCGAGTGCGGGCATTTGTTTTGGTCCGTTGACCCCTTGCCGGCAACCCGCGCCGGTGGCGCAGCCCGCGGTAACACCCAATTTCCATTAACCGTTTAATGTTTAAGGATACTTCGCGCCGTAACTCACCCTCTACGTGGTAATTTTTTTCAATTACCTCTCTTAAGCGGTTAATTTCTTCTTCCGTTAAATTCTTTACCCGGGTATCAGGATTAACTTTGGAGAATTGTAAAATCTTTCTTGCGCTTGACCGGCCAACACCATATATGTAAGTCAAGCCTACTTCAACTCGCTTGTCCCGGGGTAAATCTACCCCGGCAATACGTGCCATTTTTAATAATCACCTCTTGCTTTAAATCTAGCCCTGCCTTTGTTTATGCTTAGGGTTTTCGCATATTACCATTACCTTACCGTGGCGCCGGATAATCTTACATTTTTCACAAATTAGTTTTACTGACGGCCGGACCTTCAATTACCACAACCCCCTTAACCCTGCCCGTCTGTCAAGCTGTTAGTCTTCTACCACATTGCATGCACGACTACCTGCCAGCCTGACGGGCAGGCCAGTTTTATTTAAAACGGTAAACAATGCGCCCCCGGGTTAAGTCATAAGGAGATAACTCAACCACTACTCGATCACCAGGTAAAATACGGATAAAATTCATCCGGATTTTCCCTGATACGTGCGCCAATACTTTATGCCCGTTTTCAAGTTCCACTCTAAACATAGCGTTAGGAAGCGGTTCAATAACCGTCCCCTCAACCTCAATTACGTTTTGCTTTGGCATTTTATTTAAAATAAACCATCCTCCTTTTTATGGACCAGGCCCGCCTGTATGGCAGGTTGTTAGGTTTTTCTTCCTCCGATAGACTTATTATCTACTTGTCAGTCTGACGGGCAGGTATCTCACTTAGTTTTTTGCGGATATCCGCATCAGTAACCCGCCGCTTGGCGTTTATTTCTATTAAAAATAATTCGCCGGCGGCAAAAGGACAAATTTTTAAATGCTTGATATTTTTCTTTTTAGGGCCGCTTATTTTACGTTCTTTTCCGTTTACTATCTGGACCATAGTTTCATTAATTACTTTCCAAATAAGGTAATACTTACCTCTGTCGCGCCCGGCTTTTGAGCAAACCAACCGGCCGGGAACAAATTCTTCTTCTTTCATCGGCAATTATTCCGCCTTTGCGGTGAGTATTTCTGGTTTATTATTCAAAACAAGCACGGTATGTTCAAAATGAGCCGATAATTTCCCGTCCATGGTTACCACCGTCCAGTTATCCGCTAAAGTACGAACCGCGTGAGTACCTTCATTTACCATAGGTTCAATAGCCAGAGTCATCCCGGAAACAAGCCTTAAGCCCCGTCCTGGTTTACCGTAATTTGGCACTTGGGGTTCTTCGTGCATTGCCCGGCCAATGCCGTGACCTACGTAATCCCTGACCACAGAAAAACCGTGGCCTTCTACGTAGCTTTGGATGGCGTGGGAGATGTCAAATAAGCGATTCCCGTCCAAGGCTTTACTTGTACCCGCCGCTAAAGCTTCTCTAGTTACCTTAAGCAATGCGCTCGCCTCAGCACTGATTTCCCCCACCGGGAAAGTCCAGGCGCCATCGCTAAAATACCCGTTTAATTCCACGCCAAGGTCAATGCCAATAATATCCCCCTCTATTAATTTTCGCGGTCCGGGAATACCGTGCACCACCTCTTCGTTTACGGAAGCACAAATGCTGGCGGGAAAATTGTATAACCCCTTAAAAGCCGGGCAGGCGTGTTTTTGCCGGATAAAATTTTCCGCCAACCGGTCAAGTTCAATAGTGGTCACCCCCGGTTTAATGGCCTTAGCCAAAACCGTAAAGGTTTCGCTGACTATACGCCCGGCTTCCCGCATTAAAGTTATTTCCCGCGGCGACTTAATAGTGATCACTGTAATTCCATCCTCATTTAATAAAACCCTGGTAACTGCGCATTAAAAGATTTGCTTCTACTTGCTTCATGGTATCTAGGGCCACCCCAACCACAATTAACAAAGCTGTTCCCCCAAAATAAACGTCAGGAATACGGGTAGCCAGCAAGACAAACCCCGGCAGGATGGCAATTAAGGCTAAAAAAATAGCTCCCGCCAGAGTAATGCGGCTCATAACCCGGCTAATAAACTCGGCTGTTGGCCGTCCAGGCCGGATGCCCGGGATAAAGCCCCCGTACTTTTTAATGTTATCGGCCACATCTACCGGATTCATGATTACCGCGGTGTAAAAATAGGTAAAACCAATGATTAAAAAGGCGTAAACTATAGTATGAGCCGCGGTGCCCCAGCCAAAATAAGTGTTAAACCAGTTAGACGCGTTATTTCCTGAAAACCAGGTGGCCAGTTGCTGCGGAAACATTAAAATAGAAGAGGCGAAAATAAGCGGAATAACCCCCGCCTGATTAACCCGCAGGGGAATATGAGTGCTTTGACCACCGTACACCTTTCGTCCCACTACTCTTTTGGCGTATTGAACGGGTATGCGCCGCTGACCTTCATTGACTAGAACTATACCGGCAATAACCAAAACCCCGATGATGGCCATGATGAGGATGTTTAGAATATTTATTGTTTCCGCTTGATAATACTCGGTTATCCGGTAAAATCCGGCCGGAACGCGGGAAACAATGCCGGCAAAAATTAATAAAGATATGCCGTTGCCAATTCCTTTTTCCGTAATTTGTTCCCCAATCCACATTAATAAAGCCGTTCCGGCCGTTAAGGTAAGGGCTACAATTAAATATTGTTCAATCGTAGGTTTTACAAAAGCTTGCCTTAAGGCTACACTCATCCCTATAGCCTGAATAAAGGCTAAAATTACCGTAAAATAGCGGGTATATTGGGCAATTTTTTTCCGTCCCTCCTCCCCCTCTTTGGCCAGGCGCTCCAGTTGGGGGATTACTATGGTCAATAATTGCATAATAATAGACGCGTTAATATACGGTGTAATGGACATGGCAAAAATAGCAAAGTTTTTAAAGGCCCCTCCGGAAATAACATCAAAAAAACCAAAAATTATACCACTGGCAATTAAATCATTAAAAACCTTAGTATCTATCCCCGGTACGGGAATATGCGCGCCAATCCGGAAAACAAACAACATGGCCAGAGTAAAAAGCAGCTTTTTTCTTAATTCCTCTACTTTTACCGCACTCAGAAGACTTTCTAACACTTAAATCACCTCAGTTTTACCGCCCGCCGCCTTAATCTTTTCGGCGGCTGATTTGCTAAAAGCATGAAGGCGTACGACTAAAGCCTTTTCCAGTTCACCCTGCCCCAAAACCTTTACG
>DMDI01000286.1 GCA_003445555.1 Desulfotomaculum sp.
GGTGGTTGTGTGATTATTGATATTCTTACTATTTTTCCTGAAATGTTTAGCGGTCCTTTTAGCGCCAGTATTATTAAAAGAGCGCAGGAAAAAGGGTTGCTGATTATAAATTTAATAAATTTACGTGATTTTTCCCGTAATAAACATCGTACGGTAGATGATGCCCCTTACGGCGGAGGGGCAGGAATGGTAATGGCCCCCCAACCATTTTTTGAAGCCATAGACTGGCTAAAAAGCCAGCGCCATGCTTTAGGGCGGGTTATTTTACTTTGTCCAACCGGGCAGGTTTTTAGTCAGGCCCTGGCGGGTGAGCTGGCCCGGGAAGAACATTTGGTTTTAATTTGCGGCCATTACGAAGGGGTTGATGAACGCGTTAGGGAGCATTTGATAACCGATGAGGTATCTATCGGGGATTATATCCTTACCGGGGGGGAGTTGCCGGCGGCGCTTATGGTTGACGCAGTAAGCCGGTTAATCCCGGGCGTGTTAGGGAAAAATGCTTCTTTGCAAGAAGAAACTTTTCAGCAGGGTCTACTTGAGTATCCTCAATATACGCGACCGCCGGTTTACCGGAATTACACTGTTCCCGAGGTCCTTTTAAGCGGGCATCACGAAAAAGTCCGGCGTTGGCGAAAAAAGCAGGCGTTGCTGCGAACCTTAGAAAGGCGTCCTGAGCTTTTAAATCCGGTTTTACTAACCACGGAAGATAGAGAGATACTTAAGGAAATTTTAATTTTTTTAAAACAATTGAATTTAGAATAGCCAGCCTTATATACTAAATTTAGGAAGGACGACGTGATTGATGAATTTAATTAGCCTTTTGGAGCAGGAGCAGATAAAGAAAAATCTACCTGAATTTCGGCCTGGGGATACCGTAAGAATATACGTAAAAGTAGTCGAGGGAGGACGAGAGCGGCTGCAAATGTTTGAGGGAGTTGTAATTAGACGAAGAGGGGGAAGTTTAAACGAAACTTTCACCGTCCGCCGGGTTTCACACGGGATTGGCGCGGAAAGAACCTTTCCCCTGCATTCACCAAAAATTGAGCGCCTTGAAGTAGCAAGACGCGGTGTAGTAAGGCAAGCCAGACTTTATTATCTTCGCAAGCTTAAGGGTAAAGCGGCCCGCCTTAAGGAACGCCGGTAATTTGCCCATATCATATACCTAAATAAGAGCTTGTAATTATTTAGCGTCCAGTAATTAAGAATTAAGCTGTCAGTAAGGTTGAAACTTTTGATGGCTGAAAGTGGGGGTTAGTTTATAGCCAGGCGGGAGGTAAAATGAAATAGATTATGGAGAAAGTAAAATCTGGTGAGAGAATAACCGGAAGAGTCGAGCCGCAAGTGACTAAAAAATCAGCCTTTTATGAATTTATGGAATCAATTATTGTAGCAGTTTTGCTGGCCGTGGTGATTAGGATTTTTATCATTCAACCTTTTTTTATCCCCTCGGGTTCCATGGAGCCCACCCTGCAGGTAGGAGACCGTATTATTGTAAGTAAGTTTAATTACCATTTCTGGTCTCCCCAGCGGGGTGACATTATTGTTTTTAAGTACCCTTTAGACCCGAGCCGTGATTTTGTTAAAAGGCTAATAGCTTTTGGCGGGGAAACGGTAGTCCTTAAAGACAGTAAGCTTTACATTAACAACCGGCAAGTACCGGAGGAATACCTGCCGGCAGGTCTACACTTTAATGATTTTGGGCCGGTAATAGTGCCGCCGGGTCATTATCTTGCTCTGGGCGATAATCGCAATAACAGCGACGATAGCCGTGTTTGGGGATCTTTACCCCAGAAATACGTGGTAGGTAAAGCCGTTTTAGTTTATTGGCCGCCGCAAAGGATTAGACTGCTAACCGGAAAGTAGGGTTTAACCGGGTGAAGGCATGAAAATTCAATGGTACCCTGGGCATATGGCTAAAGCCAAAAGATTGATTCAAAAAGACTTGCGGTTGGTTGACGTGGTCGTTGAAATTGTTGATGCCCGCATTCCGGAAAGCAGCCGCAATCCTCTTTTAAAAAAAATACTGGGTTTAAAACCTCTTTTAATTGTCTTAAATAAAGCTGATTTAGCCGACCCGGCGATAACCTTGACCTGGTTAGATTTTTTATTTAGAAAGGGGACGCCTGCTTTAGCGGTAAGCTCTGTTAAGGGAGAAGGGGTAAAGGCGGTTGTTCCCGCGGTAAACGAGTTATACCAAAAGACCAAAGATACTACCAAAAAAAATAGGCGCCTGTTCTCCCGTTCCCCCCGCTGTATAGTGGTAGGCATTCCTAATGTAGGTAAGTCGCAATTTATTAACTGTCTTATAGGGAAAAGCGTAGCCCGCACCGGTAAGCGTCCGGCCTTAACCCGCGGACCGCAATGGCTTCGGGTCAGCCAAAAACAAAACATAGAATTATTGGACACACCTGGTGTTTTATGGCCTAAGCTGGATGACCCGGTTTCTGCCTTTAAATTAGCGGTAACCGGAGCAATTAAGGAAGAAATATTTGACGTAGAGGAAGCGGCCGGCGAGTTATTAACCTGGTTAAGCCAATACCGGCCCCAGGCAATTATGCAGCCTTACCAGTTGACGGAAATACCGGCCGATAAACAATTATTGCTGGTTCAAATAGGAAAAAAGAGAGGCTTCCTTGATCCTGGCGGGATCATAAACTGCCACAAAGCCGCGGTTCATCTTTTAAGAGAATTTCGGGAAGGCGCGTTGGGCCGCTTTACTTTAGATCTTCTAAATGAGAAAAAATAAAGGTGAGTAAGGTGAATATAGTAGGGACAGGTAAGGAAAGACAGCTTTTGGGCCGGCAGGGGGAGGAGGAGGCAACGGCTTACCTGGTAAAACAAGGGTATAAAATAATCCAGCGTAATTTTCGCTGCCCGTGGGGAGAAATTGATATTATTGCTCAAAAAGGCCCAGTTTTGGTGTTT
>DMDI01000114.1 GCA_003445555.1 Desulfotomaculum sp.
TAAAAAGTCCTTTAATTTCTTTGTGTTCCAAAGAAATTAAAGGACTTTTTAGCGCCGGTCAAATTAATGGTACTTCAGGTTATGAAGAAGCGGCGGCTCAAGGTATTATCGCCGGAATAAACGCGGCTCTTTGGCTTAAAAACAAAGAACCTTTAATTCTTTCTAGGACTGAAGCATACATTGGCGTTTTAATTGATGACCTGGTAACTAAAGGTACAAATGAACCCTATCGCCTGATGACCTCCCGGGCAGAATACCGCTTACTTTTAAGACAAGACAACGCGGACCTAAGGTTAACCGAAAAAGGCTACCGGGTAGGGCTGGTCTCACCGGAAAGATACGCCGCTTTTACCCAAAAAAGGGAGCTTATAGCCCTGGAAATAGCGCGCTTGCATAAAACCTTTGTTCCGGTTAACCCAAAAGTAAACGCCATTTTAAGGGACGCTGGCAGTACCGGATTACAACAAAATGTTTCTATGGCGGCGCTTTTAAAAAGGCCGGAAATTAAATATCATCACTTAAAAAAGATTTCTGATTCTTCCTTTGTTTTGCCTCCTGAGGTGGAAGAAGAAGCGGCTATTGAGATTAAGTATCAAGGGTACATTGAAAAGCAAAAAGCACAGGTGACCCGGCAGGAAAAGTTAGAAAGCCGCCTAATTCCAAAGGAGTTTAATTATCAAAAGGTAAAAGGTCTTTCCGCGGAAGCAAAAGAAAAATTAGCGGAAGTAAAACCGCATTCCATAGGACAGGCCGGGCGCATTTCCGGGGTAAGTCCGGCGGATATAGCGATACTTTTAGTTTCTTTAGAGCAGTTTAACCGGACATCTTTAGATTTAGATAAAGAAACCATAACCAAAAAGGTTAGGGTTTAAATGAAGGAAGAAATGACGTACTGGCTGACGGAAGGGGCCTTAAAGATGGGCTTATCGCTTAGCCAGGAACAAGTAGAAAAATTTGGCCTTTACGCTCAGTTACTGCTTTTAGAACAGGAAAAACTAAATTTAACCGCTATTTTAACCGCTAAGGAAATAGCCTGTAAGCATTTTCTTGATTCTTTAACCTGTCTTACCATCCTCCCTCACTCTTTAAAAAATCAAGCCGTTATAGATCTAGGAACAGGGGCAGGTTTTCCTGGTTTACCCTTAAAAATTGCGCAACCAGAAATCAAGCTTACTTTACTTGAAGTCAAAAGAAAGAAAGTTTCATTTTTACAAGAAGTAATAAAGCAGATAGATTTAGGGGAAGTGCAAATAATTAACCGCCGGGCAGAGGAGATAGGCCAGAATAATTGCTACCGGGATAAATTTGATTATGTAGTAGTAAGAGCAGTAGCCAAGCTTTCAGTTATTCTGGAATATAGCCTGCCTTTATTAAAAAAAGGCGGCTTTTTTATTGCCTGGAAGGGGCCGGCCGTTGACCTGGAGTTAAAAGAGGCTAACCGGGCAATGCAATTTTTGGGCGGCGAATTAAGGCAAGTGGCAGATTTTTATTTACCTTTTTTAAATGCCGGGCGACGTTTAGTTGTTGTTCAAAAAATTAGTATCACTCCTCTCCGGTACCCTAGAAGACCGGGTATTCCCCAAAAAAGACCACTCTAAAGATACATAAATTTTCATTTAACGGGAAAAATATGCTAAGGAGGTGATAATATGCCTGATATTAAGTGTAACGTTACCGAATGTCACTATAATGAGCGGATATTATGCAATGCCCCTATGATTCAGGTTGACCGTAACGGGGTAAATAAGGCCAGTAATTCACCCCAAACAAAGTGCGATACATTTAAGTTAAAAAGTTAATCCTGGTCGGAAAAAGCCGGTTTTACTCCTCTTTTTCTAAAAAGAGAATAACCCGGCTTTTTCACTTAATCCTTCGCCATACTTTTAGTTAAAGATTCCCGGGCCATGCTTTGCGCCGCCAGATAAACCTCCTGAATAGGACGGTTGTTTTTTAAGGCACACTCATAGCAAGAATCGAACTCCGGTTTTAATTTAATTTCCCCGTTTGCCAGGTAAGCTATTTTTACTTTTACTGGACCGTAAGGCGTTAAAAAGGTTTTAATTTCTCTGGGGAGGATCCGGCGTTTTTCCGGGCGCATTCTTACGCCGAGCGTACTGGTTTCCTTTAAAATAAGCGTCAATATCTTTTCTTTGACTTGAGGATAACATAAGACCGTGAGCTGGTAACCGGGACGGCCCTTTTTCATGATTAAAGGGGTTAAAAAGACATCCTGGGCTCCGGCGGCCAATAACTTATTAACTACCGCCGGTAAAATTTCGGGGTTCATATCGTCAATATTTGTTTCCAGGACTAAAATATCTTCCTCTTTTAGCGTCTTATCGTTTTTTTCCTGACCGATAAAGACCCGTAAAAAATTGGGCTGTGGGAAATCCTGACTTCCTAAACCATAACCAATACAGGTGATGTTTAAGGCCGGCAAAGGACCAAATTCAGCGGCTAAAGTAGTGGCAATGGACGCGCCGGTTGGGGTGACAAGCTCACCGGTAATAGCGGTGGCCCGCGTAGGGACCCCTTTTATTAATTCTGCCGTGGCCGGAGCGGGAAGGGGAATTATGCCGTGCTGACAGTTAGCAGTTCCGGAGAATAAAGGCAGCGGGGAGCAATATATTTTTTGAATTTTAAATTCAGCCAGAAGAATAACCGTGCCCACAATCTCAATTAAGGCATCAACTGCGCCTACTTCGTGAAAATGAACTTCCTCCGGTGATATTCCGTGCACCCTTCCTTCGGCCGCGGCCAGATTAGTAAAAATAGCCAGAGCTGTTTGTTGTACTTCCGACGGTAAGTGACTGGAGGTGATTAGCAAACGAATATCTTTAAGCGAGCGGAGTTGAGAAGCAGGATTTTTTACTTGGACAGTTGCCTTGAGACCCCGCCAACCCTGACGTTTTTCTTCTTTTATTATTAATTGGTAACTTTCAGGCAAAGATAATGTTTTTAAAGCGTTAAATAAGTTTTCCTGGTTTGCCCCCGCGTCAATTAAGGCGCCTAAGACCATATCCCCGCTTATGCCGCTGAAACAATCCAGATAAAGAACATTCATGTTTTTGGTTGACCTACTTTAAATTTTTATTCAATTAACCGGTTAATAGCGGTAGCCAGAGCAGCCGCCCCAAAACCATTATCAATGTTTACTACGCCAATACCCATCGCGCAACTATTAAGCATGGTTAAAAGGGGGGCCAGCCCCCCAAAACTAGCGCCGTAACCAATACTGGTTGGAACAGCAATGACCGGACGATTGGTCAAACCACCGACTACGCTAGGTAAGGCTCCTTCCATACCGGCCACGACAATAATTATTTTAGCCTGGTGGATTAAATCATAATGATCAATTAAACGATGCAGGCCGGCCACCCCTACGTCAAATAACTTTTTTACC
>DMDI01000032.1 GCA_003445555.1 Desulfotomaculum sp.
CTTTAAACAGGTAAAAATTTCTTATCCAGGGGGTTGTAATATTGGTTCCCGGCCCATGGACTTACACTTAAAAGGCCTAAAGGCCTTAGGGGCCGATATAAATGAAAGGTACGGCTACATCAACGTAAAGGCCGGAAACTTAAAGGGAACCGAAATACACCTGGACGTACCGAGTGTCGGGGCAACCGAAAATATTATGATGGCGGCGGTAACGACCAAAGGAGTAACTGTAATTAGAAATGCCGCCAGGGAGCCAGAAATAGTCGATTTACAGAATTTTCTTAACTACCTGGGGGCCAAAATCAGAGGGGCCGGAACAAGTGTAATTAAAGTTGAAGGAGTAACGACCCTGCATAATGCCGAACACGCCGTAATTCCCGATCGTATTGAGGCCGGTACATATTTAATCGGAGCGGCAATCACCGGCGGAGACATTACGGTAACCAACGTTATTCCGGAACACCTGGAATCACTACTAGCTAAGCTAAAGGAAATAGGGGTAAAGGTGGAGGTTGAAGATGAGGCCATAAATATAAGCTCAACCGGCTGCTTTAAAGCCACCAACATTAAAACAATGCCTTACCCTGGTTTTCACACCGATTTGCAGCCTCAAATGGTGGCTTTGCTGACCTTGGCCCAGGGAACCAGTGTAGTTACCGAAACAATCTTTGAAAACCGCTACCAGCACGTTAGTGAGTTAAGGCGTCTAGGGGCTGAAATTGCCGTGGAAGGGCAAACCGCCATTATTAGAGGGGTAAAAAAATTAAGCGGGGCACCGGTAGAAGCAACTGATTTAAGGGCTGGGGCCGCTTTATTATTGGCCGCTTTAGCCGCGGAAAACAATACGGTCATTGAAGGGGTAGAGCACATTGACCGCGGCTATGAACAAATGGAGGATAAATACAATACTTTAGGGGCCAATATTAAACGTGCTTAAGGTTAACCTTTTTTTAACTTTATCGGGGACAAGTATTGTTTTGCTTTATTTTTTAAAAAATATATGATATGGTATAAATTGCTTGGAGATAAAACTTGATTTAAATACCGGTTGACCAGATGAGTGAGGTTTCCAAAAAACAAAAAAATAAAAAATTTAAGTTTAACGTGGGAGAAAGCTTATTTTTTATTTTCCTGGTTATCCTGGCGGCTTATATTTTCTGGCGGTCATCTTTATTTGAAGTTAAGGAAATTTTAGTCCAAGGTAACCGTTCTTTTACTACTGCCGAGATTGTGGCTCTATCCCGGCTTAATGAGGGGACAAATATTTTTAAAGTTAATTTATCCCGGGCAAGCGACAAAATTAAGGCCCTGCCGTTGGTTAAAGAAGTACATTTAACCCGTAGATTTCCTTCCCAAATAATCATCGAAATAAAAGAACGTTGCCCAACGGCCTTAGTTCCGGTAAAGAACGGTTTTGCAGAAGTAGATAAGGAAGGAGTATATTTAAAGCCGGGCAAAATAAGCACTTCAGGGCTACCGGTAATAACAGCCGCCAAAGAAACAATAACTGATGGCAGGTCATCCAATGGAGCAGGTTTCCAATCCTTGGTTAATAGTAAGGCAGCCCAAGCTATTAAGCCAGGACAGGTTTTTGACTTTCCCGGGTTAAAAATTGCCTTAAAAGTTATTACCGCCCTGCCTAACGAGATAACGACCAATCTTTCCGAAGTCCACGTAGACAAACAAGAACAGATATTTCTTTACCACCTAAGCGGGGTGGAATGCCGTTTGGGCCGGGCGATAAACATAACCCAGAAGGGGATAATTCTTAACCAACTTTTTAGCCAGCTTAAAAATATACATCAGATTGAATATATTGATATTTCCCTTACCGATTCACCAGTGGTAAAATATAAGGATGGAATATAAAAGTATATTTAAAAATAAAAGCATATATATCATAATGGCTTTTATTGCACTAAGCCTGGGTTTTACTATTGCCCTGCAGTTTCGCACCAATACCGCGGCTAAACAAAGCCTTCCCTTGCAGCAAACACAAGAATTGGCGGCGCGTCTTGAAACCGCCCGGGAGGAGAATGAGGCCTTACAAAACCGGGTAGACAAATTACGCCAGCAACTAGACCAGGTTACCGATAGCTTTCACCTGACCCCCCTGCACCAAGAGTTAAGCAAAGCCCGAATTGCGGCCGGAATGACGGAACTAACCGGTCCAGGAGCAGAAGTTACTCTTAGTGATAGCAATAAAAAAATTCAGCCCGGTGAAAATCCCAATCTTTATGTCCTGCACGATGAAGATATTTTAAAGGTCATTAACGAATTAAAGGCAGCCGGTGCAGAAGCTATCGCCCTTAATGGTCAACGCCTTCTGGCTACGAGTGAGATTCGCTGCCTTGGTCCTACCGTGCTTACGAATAAAAATCAGCGGCTTACCCCTCCTTTTGTAATCACGGCCATTGGTAGTCCTGATAATCTAGTCAACGCTTTGCAAATGCGCGGGGGAGTTATAGACCAGCTTCGTTTTTGGGAGATTCAAGTAGCGGTTAAATCTATGCCTAGCATTACCATACCGGCTTACCCAGGCCGGTTGCGTTTTGATTACGTTAAACCAGAAAGTTAAACGATATTTTTCAAGCTTTGAATTGTAAATTGAAGATTGTAAACTAAAAAGTTTAAAATAAGGAGACAATAAAAAGGCAGGAATATTATGAACCGGAAAATATATCTTTCTGTTTTCTTAGTGGCCTTAATTATAGGCTTAATGGTGGCCTTACAGTTCCGTACCACCAACTCTATAGAGCAAGGCGTTCCCTTTGGCCGATCGCAGGAATTATCCGTTGAACTAAACCAGCTAAATACAGAAAAAAAGCAATTAGAATCGGAAATTGAAGATTTAATCCAAAAAATTCAGCAGACTACCAAAGGACAAGCTGAAGCAAAAGAGGTTTTGACGGAAGAATTAAAAAAAACCCGATTAGGTGCTGGTTTGACCGCAGTATCGGGGCCAGGGATTGAAATAACCCTGGATAATCCCTCGGCCGGACAAAACAAAGGACCGGGGGAGACGATATTTGCCATTCGCGATGAGGATTTACTGCGCCTGGTGAACGAATTAAACGGGGCCGGGGCAGAAGCAATATCAATTAACGGACAAAGAATTCTAGCTACCACTGAAATTCGCTGGGCTGCTCCTTTTATAAACGTTAATTTAACCAGAATAGCTCCTCCTTACCATATTCTGGCTATTGGTGCCCCTAAAAATTTAACCAGTGCCTTAGAAATATCCGGTGGGCTGGGCGAATATTTGCAAAGCCTTGGCGCGCAGGTAAGAATCCAATCTTACGAAAATTTGACCGTTCCTGGTTATACGGCCCCCATTGAGTTTCGCTACGCCAAACCAACAAAAGGAGATTAGATAAAGTGGGGATATTAGCCTGGGTAATAATTTTAGGCGGATTGGCCATCGGGATATTAGCAGGTCTAAACGTCCCTTTTTTAATTCCCCAGCTATACGCTAAATATTTATCGGTAGCGATCCTGGCCGCTCTTGATTCGGTTTTTGGGGGCGTAAGAGCAGCCATGGAAGATAGCTACGACAACACCATTTTTATAACGGGTTTTTTTAGCAATGCCTTGCTGGCTGCCGGTTTGGCTTTTATCGGGGAAAGACTGGGTATGGATTTATATCTAGCGGCCGTGGTTGCTTTTGGCGTCCGCCTTTTTCAAAACCTGGCCATTATCCGGCGCCACTTGCTTAAAAAATAAATTTCCTTTAAAAAAAGGAGAAACAAGATAAATATTGAAATTTAAACTTAAATCAGGGTACTCACCAAAAATTTGAATTATTTAAACCAAAAAGGAGGTTTAAGCCGTGCTTGATTTTGAACTGGAGACAAAGCAATTTGCCAATATAAAGGTTATTGGAGTAGGAGGAGGGGGAAATAATGCGGTTAACCGGATGATTATCAGCGGCCTAAAGGGAGTTGAGTTTATTGCGGTAAATACTGACGCCCAGGCTTTGCAATTAACCCAAACATTAAATAAGGTTCAAATAGGGGCAAAATTAACCAAAGGATTAGGGGCCGGCGGCAATCCTGAAATTGGTCAAAAGGCAGCCGAGGAAAGCAAAGAGGAGCTTAACCAGGCCCTAAAAGGTTCTGATATGGTCTTTGTAACCGCCGGGATGGGCGGAGGTACGGGAACCGGGGCAGCACCGGTGATTGCGGAGGTGGCTAAAGAATTAGGCGTATTAACCGTTGGGGTAGTAACCAAGCCCTTTACTTTTGAGGGACGCAAACGGATGAATCAGGCAGAGACAGGAATTCAAAGTCTTAAAGAAAAAGTAGACACCCTAATCACTATTCCTAATGACCGGTTATTACAGGTAATTGATAAACACACTTCTATCGTGGAAGCTTTTCGGATTGCCGACGATGTCTTACGGCAAGGAGTCCAAGGAATTTCTGATTTAATTGCCGTACCGGGGTTAATCAATTTAGATTTTGCCGATGTCAAAACCATCATGAAGGATACGGGTTCAGCACTGATGGGAATTGGGGTAGCCAAGGGTGAAAACAGGGCCGCCGAAGCAGCCAAAGTAGCCATTTCCAGCCCGTTATTGGAAACCTCAGTAGAAGGGGCCAAGGGGGTTTTATTAAATATTACGGGCGGGACCTCCTTAACCTTATTTGAAGTTAACGGGGCCGCAGAAATTATCTTCCAAGCGGCAGACCCGGAAGCAAATATTATTTTTGGGGCGGTAATAGAAGAAAATATGGAGGAAGAAGTCCGGGTTACGGTTATTGCCACGGGCTTTGACCAAAAAAGGGTAAAAAGAGAACGTATCTTGCCAGAACTGGAAATAAAACCTTTTGCCGACCATGAGGAACTGGATATTCCGGCTTTTTTACGCCGGCGCTATTAAAAATGATTTTTTATAACTTAAGTTTTATAAAAGAACGTAAACGGTTTAAATCGTAACTATAAATGCCGCCGGCAAGATATAAAAAGACAGGATAACTTAGGGCCCCAATTAGTAAAAGATTAATGGTTTTAAAATTAGCCGAGCCAAAAAAAGCAGGCAGCCAAAGTTTTGTTTGCCAAATAACCAGGCCCATGCCGGTTGAGGCCAAAAGGGGTTTAACCGCACAGTAATTAAAATCAAGGGGTAAACGAATAAGTGTTTTTAAGTCATGGTAGTTTAAACCGGCCAGGATAAAGTAGCTGATTAACATAGCCAGAACAGTTCCTTTTATCCCTAATTGAGGCACCGTGGTTAAATAATAAATACCGGTAATTTTAAATGCTGAGGCAATTAACAAATTTTTAAGGGGCCGGGCGGCATATCCTAAGCCCTGTAAAATACCGGTAAAAGTTTGTTGAAGATATAAAAAAGGGGCCCCTAAAGCTAAAAGTCCTAAAATAATTCCTGTTGCTCCGTAACCGTAAAATAAAGCGCATAATTCACCCGGCAACAGGTAAAAAACTGCGGCGGCGGGCAAACCCGTTAGCATAGTTACCCGTATTGATTCTTCGATACGCGTCCGGATAAGATAATGGTCGTTTTGGGCCGCGGCTTCACTTACGGCCGGAATCAAGGTAGTAGCCAGGGAAGCGGTAACGATACTGGGTATATAGAGCAGGGATTCCGCAATACCGGTAAGCTGCCCAAAAGCAGCGGTAGCCTGGGAATAGGTTAAACCCGTTGTCTGGAGCCTGCCGGGGATAAGTAAGGCCTCTATAGCCGAAGAGACAGTTGAAATAAAGCGAATAAAGGTTACGGGAATTGCCATTTGAAAAATTTGCGTCAGCACGGTAAGAAGTTTTTCCGGTAAGAAAGGGGTTGTTTTTTTGAATCGAGGTCGTTGGCGGACGTAGATATACAGCATTAGTAAAAATCCCATAAATTCACCACAAACAATTCCAATCGCCAGCCCCATTACCGCGTATTCAACCCCGTAAGGGAGCATAAAGTAAGCTATAATTAAACCGCTGGTTACCCTGACTATCTGTTCCGCCACTTGGGTAACTGCCGTCGGAGTCATTTGCTGCAATCCCTGAAAAAATCCCCGGAAAGCGGAACACAAGGAAACGATAAGTAAAGCAGGGGTAAAACAAAAGAGGCTGTAAATAACTTTAGAATGGGCTAAATAGTTTTTTTGCAGCCAGGGTATGCTGATGATAAACAAAACGGTAAAAAATAAACTGCTGAAAACCAAACAAACAAGAGAGATATATAAAACGCGGTAAGCTTCCCGCAAGTTACCCGTAGCCATTTTTTCAGCCACAATTTTAGCTACCGCAACGGGGATACCGGCTGTAGCCAGAATTAAAACCAGGACATAAATGGGGTAAATCATATTAAATAATCCTACCCCTTCCGGTTGAATGAGGCGAATCATAATAATTTGGTATATAAAACCAATAAAATGGTTA
>DMDI01000073.1 GCA_003445555.1 Desulfotomaculum sp.
GGCATGATTGTCGGGGAAAATGCACGCAATAAGGATATTACGGTAAATGTTTGCAAAAAGAAGCATCTTACCAATACCCGGGCTTCGGGTTCCGACGATGCCCTGCGCCTAACCCCACCAACTATTATGACCCTGGAAAAGTGCCTGGAATTCATTAATGATGACGAATTGCTGGAGGTAACTCCTAAATCCCTGCGCCTTCGAAAAATGATACTTAATAAGAACGAACGCGACAGGTCCTTAAAAATAAGGGATCAGGCCTCCTAACCTTTATCCAATTTCATGCTTGAGGATCTCTTCGATTCGCTTTTCAATCTTATCTAAATCAAAGCCCGCCTCTTTTTTGATGCTTTTTCTAAGCATTGGACCAATTGGCTGAATATCATCCATGATATCCTGTAGTAGTTCCAAAGCGACATTGGCTTCTATAACCTCTCTTGGAAATTCAACCATATTAGCCAGAATAGAGGTTTCGGTCCTTGATGCTATAATTGGTTCTTTCAGATCTTCAACGTAAACTTTGGTCCGCCGGCCAGGCCCACGGTCATCTTCTATTGGCTCTAATGCAAAAACTTTGTCTGAACGAACATACTTACCATACCCTAAAGAAACGATAACGTTTTCCCTGATTTCCATAGATAAAATCTCCTGTCGACAGAATGTGGGCTATCCCCGGTAAAATAGACGCGACAAACGAGGATTTCCGCATGGTATCGTAACTATGCTTGATTTTTCTCATGCCGCTACTTGTTTGAGATGCTACACAGCCTCCAGCTTGAACTCCTTGTTGTAACGTTTGCCCCGGTTACTCATCATAGATACCTCCAATAATTTAATTATATCTCAGTTCGGAGTGTCCATCAAACCGGGTATAGACTATTTTTTCATCTTTTATAAATTGAGGTAATCTTTGTTCAAGTTCAAAAATAAGCTGAGTCTTTCCGCCCGCCCACTTTAAAAATGGTCTTGCGTTTATTTGGACGTTGGTTGTGATATTATCATTTTCTAAGACAAACAGGCTATTTCAAATACTCTTTGAGCAGTTCTTATCGTTATATGCCTTTCCTTATCAGGGACGGGAAATAACCATTTCTCCTGCTTATACTGCTTCCAGTATTCCCTTAATGTTTTTAAGGCAACTTCTGATTTATTTAATTTCTTGTTAAATATTTCTCTATAAAATTCATAATTCCTGCAAAAATAGGAAAATTAGTTTAGATTTTTTACTTTACTCGGCAATTCTTAGCATGTAGAATGTATGATGGTTGCCACCCGCCTGCCCGCCACCCGCAACTCGTTGAAGCGCCGCACGACCTGTGGCGTAGGCAGGACCTCCACGGCTGGACCAGTCTTTTGATTTAGGATGCTTTCCTCTACCTGCACCTGCCCCTGGTAGCCCGTGCCAATGATGACCACGTCGGGCCAGATATTCGCCCGTGGACCAATCAGCCGGTCGAACTCCCCGGCAGAAACCCAATGGGCATTGCTATCCCGAATGTTGGGTAGCCCATTGGCCTGCACTACCACGTCCACTGCCGGAAGTAGGGGCGTATTGCCATACGCCCCTACAGGATGATTAATCCGAAACGATGGTAACCGAACTGCCCGGGTGGATTGAACACTACCCAGACGGCGATCAACTGCACCATGACTGTTAAACAGCCAGCCAGAATCTTTTTCCTGCCTGTTTCCTTATTACCGGGTAATGAAATTTCTTCTGCCATATTTTTCATTTCCTTTAAAGCAGTGGGACAACCCGGGGTAAGAGTTATTTTACAGCCCTATTTTATCCGCCACTTCCCGCATCCCGGCAATAACGTCTGCCACCAATTCTTTTATTTTCACCTCTAACATTGAGGCTCCCTTTTCAATTACCTGCCGGTTTACGCCTGCCGCAAATGATTTTTCCTTCCATTTCTTCATTACTGATTTTACTTCCAGGTCGGCCAGGCTTTTTGAAGGCCGGATTAAGGCGGCCGCGCTGACCAGCCCGGTCAGTTCATCCACCGCATACAGCACCTTTTCCATGTATGATTGCGGCTCTTCATCATTGTACATCCCCCAGCCATGAGATATAGCGGCCCGAATATATTCCGGCGGCCAGCCCCGCTCCTCCAGGATTTCCTTAGTTTTTTTACAGTGTTCTTCCGGAAAAAGCTCATAATCCAGGTCATGAACCAGCCCAATGAAGCCCCATTTTTCTTCGTCTTCCCCTGCCTTGCGGGCCACGTAACGCATTACCGCCTCAACGGAATAAGCATGTTTTAAAAGGCTTTCGTTTTTGTTAAATTCTTTAAATAATGAAAGCGCCTCCTCGTAAGTTGGCTTGTGTATCTGCACCTTCTTAAAACCTCCTTTTTTTATTTAGTTTTTAATAATTATTATTGTAGGGGCGTATAGCAATACGCCCCTACCTCTAAAGTCTTTTGCTTGCTATTATACAACCATAAACGTAAAATATAAAATTAAAGATAAGCAAAAGATATTTCAGGCGGCTTATGAATTTATTAGGATTTAAGAGGGAAGTGGTGGAACATGCCGACTGCGTGGCCGTAGTGGTCCTGGATGAGCAGAACAATGTGCTTTTGGTCCGGCAGTTCCGGCACGCTACCGGTAAATTTCTTCTTGAGGTGCCTGCCGGAGGCATTGAACCGGAAGAAGAGCCTATTGACTGTGTCCGGCGGGATTCAAAAAATCATAAACTATTAAGAAAAATCCGGACGGTAATGGCTTTGGTACCAGGAATAATCTAACCGCGGAAAAATATTATTTTTGCCTTCTAGAGAGCTAAGCCAGCCTTCATCAATATGATTTTCCTTAATTTGGGCGGTTAATTTAAGCACGTTGCGTAAATGGCTTTTGGTGCGGGAAAGGGCGTAATTTACCGTAGTACCGGTGCTCATCATAAAGGCCCAGTCACTGCTTTGCGCTAAAACTAATTCACGCCCCGCCTGGTTTAAAGCCCGCCGTTGCAACCCGGATGCTTCAGGGTGACGGTTGGCCAATTCAACCATTTGCGCTCCGGCAAAATGAAGGTGACGGTACATCCAACCATTAGCCTGGTTCAACCAGGTTTCATGGTAGCCTTTATTTCCCCAACTGGAAGCACAGGGCCGCGCCACCTGGTTGCAGGGAAAACGGGTCAAATAATCACTGGGGGTAATCAGTTCCAGGGTATCCTGGTCAAAGTGTATCTTGCGGATCAAGTATTCCAGCCATAAAGGTCCTTCAAACCACCAATGACCAAAAAGCTCCGCATCATAAGGGGCCACAATAAGCGGAGGCCTTTCCATCAGTTTACTCAGGTGGGTAGCCTGCAATTGGCGGTTAAACATAAAATTGCCGGCGTGCATAGCGGCCTTATGATCAGCCCATTCAAAAACGTAAGGCTCCTTATGATTGGTGGTACCGGTTATCCGGTAATATTTAATCCCGGTGTTAATTCTAATCCCGTCCGGGTGAATATATGGTTTAATATAATCATAATCCAGGTCAAAACCAATGTCCCGGTAAAATTCCCGGTAATCACAATCACCCGGATAACCCTCCCTGGCGCTCCATACCTGCTTGGAAGATTCCACGTCACGGCCAAAGGCAGCCACTCCGGAAGGGCAGTATATGGGGGCAAAAACACCAAAGCGGGGACGACGGGAGGCGAACAATACCCCGTGGGTATCGGTGAAAAAAAAGCGCAACTTAAATTCTTTTAAGAGGTCGTCAATACCGGGAGCATACCCGCACTCCGACAACCAGATGCCCGGCGGTAAAGTTCCTAAATATTGGCGGTGTATATCCACGGCGGTGGCAATTTGTGCCCTGACCGTCTCGGGTTGAACCATCATTAAAGGCAAATAACCGTGCGTGGCAGGACAGGTGATTACTTCTAAATATCCCAGGTCACGATATTTTTTAAAACCCAGCATAACTTGCCTTTGATAAACATCGTTGAATAAGTACTTGGCCTGACGGAAACGGTGCTGGTACATTAAGGCTGTTTTATGAAAAGGAGAGTTATAAGTACGGCCCACTTCTTTATCCGCCAGTTCAATAAGTTTTTCTAAATAATTATCATAGCGCTGTTGAAGTAAAGGGTCGGTAAACATAGAAATTAAAGGGGGGGAAAGAGAAATGGTTAAACGAAAAGGGACCTTATCATTTACCAATCTTTCAAACACTTGTAATAAAGGAAGATAAGTTTCGGTTACTGCTTCGTAAAACCATCTTTCCTCCAAAAAATGCTCGTTTTCCGGGTGACGGACGTAAGGAAGATGCATGTGCAAAACAAGAGCTAAAAAACCTGAAGGCATAAAAAATAACTCCTTTTCTCCAAATTATTCCTAAATAATACCTGTAATATTCACCGTTAAATAAAACATAACCAAAAAATAAATAATCAAAGGTAAAAAGTTATGTCTGAGAAACATAAAAACCAGGAGAACTGATCCCTAAAGGAACAATTCCCGCCCGACCCGCAATTTCTTCTACAATCAGGGGAGAACTGATTCCGTACTGGTACTTGATGGTTTGATAAAGGTTTTCAATCCACATCCATTCCTCGTCTGCTTGTTCCGACAGAGAAGCACGCGGGGTACTAACCACATTTGAGCGTAACAAAGTTATAAAGTGCCCGTTTTGAAATTTACGCCCCACCTCAATACAAAAAGAGCGGTCCGGCTGCCCCACCTGAATATACCAGTCATCTGCCTGATCGCTAATAAGAATATCTGTATATTCAAAGGTGCTTTGTTTTTCAAAATCAGTTCCGGTAACATCATAAATTCGCAGCACTGGTTGAGACTGGCCCCAGGCAAAGGGCCCGTAGTTTGTCTTAAATTCTTCCTGGGTAGTGGCGCTAATTTCCCAGTAAGCGTAAAGCCAGTGTGGATCGCGGGCCATTAGCACCAGCCGGTCAATATTATACTTACCAGGTAATTCTTCTTCCGGTTCCTGAGGCTGAGGCATTACTTCTGACGGGATAGTTAAATCGCCGGCGTATTCCTCTTTAAATAACGGCGAATCTAATTTGGCTAAAGGCATCTTTTGAGGGGAGGGTCTTAAGGGTCTTAAGGTAAAATTTGCTTGGCGTTTTTTTAATAATAAAAAGGCCCCCGCAAATAAAAAAATAATCAAAAAACCAAAGAACCAGGGCAAAAATGCCGTCATTATGCGCTGTTACCTCCTTAAAGCTTTTCTTAAAATAAAGTAAAAAATTAAAACTAAAACTACTTAAGCCAGCTTAAACTTTCTTTATTATTGCCCTACTCCAAAATGTTTATGATTAAAAAATTTAGGTAAAATATAATTTATCTTTCGACCAAAGAAAATTATAATTTTGAAATATTAATATGTTAAAATGAAGCTAAACCAAAAATAAATCAGGGAGGAATATATAAGTAATGCCACTGGAAGATATTACTATTTCAAAAGCTATTATTACCCGGTACAATCAGGAATTACTGTCAGCCTTAGAATCAGACGTAGCTATTGCAGGTGGAGGACCGTCGGGGCTGGTGGCAGCATTTTATCTGGCTCAACAGGGTGCACAGGTGGTATTGTTTGAGCGTAATTTGAGTTTAGGCGGGGGAATGTGGGGCGGGGGGGGGATGTTTAAACAAATTGTAGTTTAAGAAGAAGCAAAACCGGGTTTTGATACTTTTTAAATACAAATTGGGTAAAAAACAAACCCCCCAGATCGGGAGAGCAAAAGGCTGAAATCCCGGCACGCCCAAATATCGCATGGCGCCTTCTGCCTGGAAAAAAAAAAAAACAACAAGATAAGT
>DMDI01000201.1 GCA_003445555.1 Desulfotomaculum sp.
GAAAGGGTGAAGTTGGGTTAAGAATAAGGAATACAAACATCACTTTCTATATTTATTTTTTTTTTAGATGCGTAAGATAGTCCTCATAAAAATGTTGTCCAGGAAAATTGTAAGGCCAGGTAAAGTTTTAAGGAAAATTGTTTTCATTCCGGGTGAAAATAATATATTTTTGTGAAGTTAGAGATTGTTAGTTATTATATTTTTCCCTCATAACCACATTGCTTACATATCCATTTTTTCTTGAAAAAAGGAAAGGGGATACCTAAAAGTAACCAGGAAGCAAAAACAAGCCGTCGGGAAAACTTTTCGTAATATACTTCTGATGAACCGCATTTGGGACAAAATATTCCTTCATCTTCTTTTTCCGCTTCACCGGTCACAAAATCAACGCTGATTGGTTTTTGGTGAAGAATCTCGAGAGCTCTTTTAACATCCGATTCTTTTACCTGCAGCTTTACCCCGCCAACAGCATTTGAATAGAACCAATTCATATTAACAATATTTTCATCAGCAATAAAACATATAATTCCTTCCGATTCAAGTTTTGTTTTAGAAACATGAGCTTCAATTGCTTGACTAAACGTGGCGATGGTGATTAGTTTTTCTGACATTTATTCTCTCCTAGAACATTATCGTAAAATAAAAGCAGAAACAAGAACGCCTCAAGAATTGCTGTCAATAATAGAATCATACACAGAAGAGATTAAAAATGTGATGGCTCTATTAAGAAAAAAGAGTATGTAGATTAGCAGCACCCTTAAATTTGCGGTAACTGCTTTTTATAAATTTCCCTAATCTCCTCAAAAAACTGCCGGTAAGCCTGGGTTTGATAATCAGGGTAAGTCCACGGAAAAGGATTAAACTTACCCTTAGCGTAAGTCAAGGTAACTTCCCCGTAAATTCCCTGCCCCAGGTATAGCCGGTGGGAGTAGTCCTTGGTAGTGGCCAATACAACCTTGGCTAAATTTAAATAACCTGGGTCTATATTCACCTGCCGATTTCCTTTCAAGGCCAGGTCCTGCTCTATTTCGTTGGTTAAAAGTTTAATGGCCGGCAACTGTTCGGGCAAAATGAGCCGGGCAAAACTAACAAACTGCCGTTTTATTCCGGCTCCCATTTCTTCATCATAATAGCCGGTAAACGTAAAATCTAATATTTCACTTTCTTTATCCGCCTGGCCAAACTCTTTTACCAGTCTTTCCCTGGCTTGGCCTAATAAATCAAGGGAGGTAAATAAAAGCCCCGCAAAAACCTTAACCGCCTGGGGCAATTTTACTTTGCCCGTAACTCTTCACCTCCGGCAATTAAAGGTGCAAGTATTCTTAAATATTTTTTAAAGCTAAAAAAATTATAACATGAGAGCGGGAAAAAAACACGTTTAAAAGCTCTATAACCAAATTAACAAATTAATTTTTTATCTGCTTGCCTCAATTACGATTAACACAATTACAATTAACTTTCTTGACCAAAATTAACTTTAAAGATATACTTAAGGTAAATTTAGGTATATCTTTGCTTTAGACGGATATTCAATGAACTCTAACAAGGAGATGAAAAAATGCGGGCAATGATACTTGAGGCACCGGGGAAACCCCTGCGGGAGGCTGACGTACCCACGCCGGAACCTGGCCCAGGGCAGGTCCTGATACGTATCCGCGCTTGTGGTTTGTGCCGGACTGACCTTCATATAATGGACGGAGAACTAAAAGAACCTAAGCTTCCTTTAATTCCAGGCCACCAACTTGTAGGTACGGTAATTGCGGCCGGGGCCGGGGCAGAGAGGTTTGCCCAAGGAACACGGATAGGCGTTCCCTGGTTAGGCTCTACCTGCCATAATTGCCGTTATTGCCTTTCCGGCCGGGAAAATCTTTGTGATCAGGCCCGTTTTACCGGTTATCAGATTGACGGTGGTTTTGCCGAATATGCGGTTGCGGACCAAGAGTTTTGCTTTCCCATCCCGGAGGGTTACCCGGATTTGCAGGCTGCACCCTTGCTTTGCGCCGGCCTTATTGGCTACCGCTCCCTGGTAATGGCCGGCGAGGCGACAAGTCTTGGTCTATACGGATTTGGTGCCGCAGCCCACATAGTTATTCAGGTAGCCCGCTACCAGGGGAGACGGGTTTACGCATTCACCCGCCCGGGTGATTTGGAGGCGCAGCAGTTTGCTTTGAGCTTAGGGGCAGTTTGGGCAGGCGAGTCAGGCGCTACGCCACCGGAAGAACTGGAGGCGGCAATCATTTTTGCTCCGGCCGGGGAACTGGTACCGGCCGCCCTACGTGCGGTAGCTAAAGGTGGGGTGGTGGTTTGCGGAGGGATTCACATGAGCGATATTCCTTCTTTCCCTTACGAAATTCTTTGGGGAGAGCGCAGCATCCGGTCTGTAGCCAACCTGACCCGCCGGGATGGGGAGGAGTTTTTGGCTCTGGCTCCCAATGTCCCGGTGCGCACCGAAGTGCAGACCTTCCCTTTAAGCGCGGCCAATGAAGCTTTAAACGCCTTACGCCAAGGGAAGGTCCGGGGGGCGGCTGTTCTTACCATTATTTGACTGCATTTTTGCTGCCGTTACAATAATTTTCATTATTAATTTTAATTACAATAATCGTAATAAATTTAT
>DMDI01000246.1 GCA_003445555.1 Desulfotomaculum sp.
TGGCTCATAAAAAAGCATTTCTCCTTAATTTAAAGAGTTTAACGGTTTGAATTCAACCTTAATTATCGTTCCCTTAACCACTTTGGTGCCTGGTCCGGGGTATTGCTTTACCGCTAACCCCCCCCCTTGGGGCGTGAAAGATAAGGCAAGCTTTTCCAGTACTATCCCGGCCTGTTTTACCGCGAGGCCGGTTAAGTCAGGAACGCTTATTTTTGTTGAGGGGGCGGGGAATGGGCCGGTTTCCAGTTTAATAACCGTACCGTTTAAAACCTGGCTTCCGGCGGCCGGTTTTTGTCCGGTTATTAATCCATCGCTTGCGGGCGTCCAGGAATTCAGGCCGCGTTCTCTAATTATATTTAGTGCCTCGGCTAGGGGAAAACCAATAATGTTCGGCACAATAATATTTTTTGCCGGGGGTTCAGCTACTTGCCTTTGGATTGCTGGTGGCGTTACTAAGTTTTGGGCGTCAGGTTCTTCAGGTACCTTTAGTTTTCGAAGCGTATCCCGTACTACGCTGCTAAAGGCCGGCGCGGCCACCTCCCCTCCGTGGTAAGCTCCCCCTTTGGGTTCAGCCAGCAGTACCAGCACGGCTATTTTAGGGTCGTCTACGGGGGCAAAGCCGGCAAAAGAAGCCACATACTTACCGGACAGGTACCCTTTTGGTCCTGGCACCTGAGCCGTGCCGGTTTTGCCCGCCACCCGGTAACCTTCAACAAAAGCACTTTTACCTGTGCCTTCCAGGACCACCTTTTCTAAGGATCCCGCCAACTGACGGGCGGTAGCCGGAGAAATCACCCGGCGGATTAATTTGGGCTTGGTAACTTTTACCTTCTCGCCGTTTGGTTTTTCAACCGCCTGAACAATATAAGGCTGGTATAAATAACCTCCGTTAGCAATGGCACAGGTGGCGGTAAGCATTTGGAGCGGCGTTACCGCTACCGATTCACCAATGGCCATAGTGGCTAAATTAAGGGAGGTAGCCTCACCAGGGGGAATAACAATTCCTTCTTCTTCGCCCGGCAAATCAACCCCGGTTACCGTCCCAAAACCAAAATCACGTAAATATTTATAAAAACGCTCTTTGCCCAGCCTTAAACCTGTTTGAATAAACACCGTGTTGCAGGAATTTTGAATTCCTTCTTTAAAAGAAATACTGCCGTGGCCTCCCCCCTTCCAGCAAGCCAATTGTCTCCCTTTTATTTTAACCTTTCCGGAACAATAAAAATACTCGTTTTCCCTAACCGCCTTTTCTTCCAGGGCAGCCGCGGCCACGAACATTTTAAAGGTTGAACCGGGTTCATAGTTAAAAGAAATAGCCGGGTTTTTCTCCCAAATTGCCGGGGCCGTTTTTTCCCACCGGTCAGGGTAAAAAGCAGGCCGGCACGCCAACGCCAGAATAGCTCCTGTTTTAGGGGCCATAACAATAATCACCGCCCGTTCAGGTTTATAGGTAGCCATAATCTTATTTAGCTCCCGTTCGGCAAAAAATTGAATAGTCTGGTCAAGCGTAAGAACTAAATTGTTACCGGGCGAAACAGGAGAAGCAAGAGTGAGTGTTTGAAGTAATTGGCGTTCCTGGGCGTCTTTTTCCATGACCAGGTGTCCTGACTTTCCCCGGAGCACCTCATCATAACTTACTTCCAAACCGGTTAAGCCCTGACCGTCAGTACCCGTAAAACCAAGAACATGCGCCGCCAGGTCTTCCTGGGGGTACTGGCGGGTGCCGGCTTCCACCATTTCAAGGCCTTTTATCTTTGCTTGGCGTAAAAGACCGGCCCTTTCACTATCCACCCCGGTCTCAATTAAAACATAGCCGTTCTGCCGGTTGATTTTTTTATATACTTCCTCCGGGTTTATTTTTAATATATGCGCCACCTTAATGGCTGTTTGACGGGCATTTTTTTCTTGTTTATCGGAAAATAAATAAATAGAATATCCCTGATGGCCGGTAACTAAATCATTATGGTTACAGTCATAAATATTACCGCGGGCGGGCTGGGTAGCAATATTTTTAACCCGTATTTGCGCGGCTCTATGCCTCAATTCACCGCCCCAAACTATCTGGAGCCAGAAAAGGCGGCCGACAAGCAAAACGAAAATAAAAGCTCCTAAAAAGAAAACCCAGGTAATTCTCTTTGTCGTCAAGGACATGTTTGTTTCACCTAACCATTCTGTCGTTGGTTGTTAGGAAACTTTGACTAAAATTGTTTAAATTTATAGATGGCTAGTAATCACCAACCACTATTCTTCCAGGTGACCGCAATCGTTTAAAAGAGCTACCATGCCCTTATCTGGGGCAGGAAAATCAATAATCGTGAGACAACCGTTATCCAAGCGTAAACGCCAGTATTGATTAAGGTCCATGCCTAATACCGTACCTATAATAGCTCTGATGGGACCCCCGTGACTGACGATGATTATTTGCTGGGTGGCATGTTTATCTATGATTTCTTTAACTAGCTTATTAACCCTATTGACAACTTCATTCAGGGTTTCTCCCTGGGGCACCCGGGTTTCCAGTGG
>DMDI01000107.1:0-6484 GCA_003445555.1 Desulfotomaculum sp.
GTGCGGTCTCCATCAAGATGTACGATAAGTTCGGGATCGTCTTGCGGATTGAAACAACTACCAATGATGTCTCCCAGTTCCGGCACTACCGTGAAGTCCAGCGCCATGATGGGGGCAAGGAGAGCAAGGTTGCCCCGATGAAAAAGAACATCTACAGCATCTACATCCTGGCCCAGTTGCTCAAAGACTCTAATCGTCGCTATCTTGAATTCATCTCCGCATTTGACGATCCCAGCGATGGAATGAAGAAACTTTTTAAAATCTCCGATCCTGTCAAAAAGGATGACAGAAGTTACAAGGGTTTCAATTTCTTCAGCCAGGCCGACCAGAAGTTCTTTGAAGTCCTGGCGCGGGGTGAATTTAACATCAACGGTTTTCAGAACAAGATGATCCGCAAATCTATCCCTGCCCTGAGTTCTTCATCCATCACCAGGATCTTAAAGCGCCTTTTGCTCCACGGTTTCATTAAAAGAGTTGCGAGATCCCGTAAATGTTACCTCACCAAACTGAGGAAAGCTGTCATCACTACCGGACTAAAGACAAGGGCGCTTTTTATCATCCCCAGTTTAGCTGGTTTGGAGTTCACTGTTGCATAATTTTCTTTCCAGTTTGCGAAGATCTTCGGACTTAAGGGCCTAATCTGGTGGAGGAACATTATCCCAACTTATTCCCCAGTCATCTATTTTCCATGGCTCATTTTCCTTTTCTTTAATCAAGTCGAAACTATAATTTAATTTTTTCTTATCTACTTCAGGATGGATTATCTTATATTCAAAATCAACATCGAAAGATGCAAAATCAACAGGCTTGGTTAATTGGCCTCCACCATGTTTCATATAACCTACTTTTGTTTTTTCTGATTCATCGGGCGTTATATTTATAATTTTTACATATTCATACTTTACCATGCAGTTCTGCTCTTTCCGCTTCACCCAATCTTGTTCAAATTCTCCTCTTTTCCTAGTTGAAAGGTATTGTAATTGTTCGTCATAATCGTTGTCGTTAAGTGCTTTCAGATAACGTATTACTGTTTGCTTTGCCTCTTCTTTGTCACTGACAGCCTGCTTATTTTTTTCACTACTATGATCATTAGAAATATTACATCCCGCAATAAACAAGGGGATAATAATAAAAAATATATATAAAAGTTTGGGTCTCATAAACACTAACCTCCTAAAAATCAGGCATAATCAGGCAGTTTTTTTGCCTGCCTGATTATGCCATCAGAATCTTAGTTATACCACCCGTATATTTTTAAGTATCTTTTGCTACTTGTGTAGTTTGAAATTTCGTAGTTTCGTCGATCAGTATCATGGCAACATATGAAAATATGCCTGTTTCCTTGACCGTCAGTATATGCATTGTTAATAAATAAGCTATGAAAACCGGACGAACCAGAATACAATTGGGCAATATCGCCTCTAATTGCGTTCCATACATCAGTAGTCCCGGCATGTAAACCATAACCTGTATCATGTAAGGCGTAGTCCCAAAATGGATTTACCCCTGTCCAAGGAGGTGTCGTATTTGAGTAACTATACCAGAACCACCTTTGATTATAATTTGGATTTCCTACTGTATCAAAGGGTATACCACCAGCATATAAGCATTGACTGGTAAAATTAGTGCAATCTCCGCCTTGACCAGTATAATTACCCCATGATGGATTTCTACCATATGCCCAATCCAATGCATATTGTACGGCTGAATCTCTATTATATCCTTGTAAACTCATTGGATTTACAGTCAAAGGACCAACATCTTGATCATTATATCGTTTGTTTGATTTATTCATTTTTTGTTGATTATAAGTCATCACCTCATGTTTACTGTTTTCTAAAATTTCTTTTTTAGCCTCGTTAATTGTTTTACCAGTTGCAATTCTAAGTAATAAATCCTTTTTTGTTTCATCGTTGCTATTATCACTTATTATAAGCCATTTATCATTAATCTTTTCTAGCTTAATAATGTGTTCATCACGTAATTCTGAACAAACATCAGGAGAGGCATTTTGGTATATTTGGCTATTTTCAACTACTTTAACTTCTGCCTTATCGTTAAATACATCTATGATTTCAAAATCCATTTTTAATACATATTTTTCAAATCGTAAATCAAGAGGCTGGATTTTCCTATGGTTAACATCTATACTTAAAGACGCAGCTTCTAACTTATATCCAGGATTGTCATCAGTTTTCCAGAAAATACTAATATCTTTTTCTTGCAAAACAGAAAGCGATTGGTACTTTGTATCACAAAATTTTGTAATAACATCTTTTATGGCAAGTTTATCGTTAGTATTTTCATATGGTTCGTTTGCTCCGGCAATTAATACACTTCAGTTAATAAAAGTAGCAAGAAGGCTTAAGATAAACAGACTCATCACAATCAAACCTAATTTTTTTATGGTGAATCTTCCCAAAATTGTCCTCATTAACTTTTCCCCCTTTTAATTTTTAATTTCGGTTTTGGTCCCTAATCAACCTTTTTCCTACTTTGCTTTCCTTACGCTTCCTTAACATATTTTCGCCACCAAATGTCTTTTCGCCTACTGTTGCTGCTCCCACCACCTTTAAAGCTCTTGACTGCTCTATAGGCAACCCCTTTATAGAATTGCCTTTTTCCCTGGTATTTGTTGGCTTCTTATACCCATGAGTTATGCACTTAAAGGTGGTGGCCTATTAATTTCATGCATAGCGCGTTTCACCTCCTCAATAAATTAGTAAATTCTCGGAAACTCTCATGAGACTCCGTCAAAGACTTTTTTACCCGCTGTTTTTTTGCTCATCCCCAATGGCTGCCTAATATAAAAAATTCCGATTTATGAAGATGTCTGGAGTAAATTAAATATTTTATCTGATAACAGTCCCGGATCATTGGTTTAAGGACTTGACTCTTTTTCATCCCCCCAAAATCAAAATGGAAGCATGATTTTCCAATATCACCACAATGAGGTAGGATGAGAATGCTTGGTAATTGGCGCACGCTTGTGGAGTGCCGTATTTTCCATTATATTCCTTTAAGGGCACTCTCCCCTACACTCTCCCCTATATAAACAATCTTAAAAAACTTTTGCAACACTTATTTATGGAAATTTTTCTGGTCATACTTTAGTTTATTTTTAAAATGTCTTTGTTTTTTATCGCCAAATCTCGCCCAGATACCTGTATAATTACAACAAAGGAGTGATTTGATGATAATGATGATAATAACCGCAATGGAAGGCGATGACGATAAAGCCTTTATGCTGAATTTATATAAAGACTATTATGGTCTGGTGCGAAAGACGGTTTACCATATTACCCATGATGCCAATAATGTAGAAGATTTGATCAACGATACTTTCATAAAATTAATTGAAAAAATATCTTTAATTAGAACGCTGGAAAGTTGCAAATTGGCTACTTATGTTGTCTATGCTTCTAGAGGCGTGGCGATAAACTTTGTAAAGCACCGAGATGTGCAGAAAAAACATGCCTATTATGGACAAGATCTGGATCTGGCGGAAGAGATCCCTAGCCCGGAGGGTAACATAGAAGACCGAATCATTCATCAGGAAGAAATGAAAGAGATGGGGAATGTCATATTAAAGCTCCCCGAGAAGCAGAAAGATCTATTGTACTTTAAGTACATATTGGAAATGCCTGATCGGGATATAGCAGAAATTTTTAAAATTGCTCCCGATAGTGTCCGGCAGTATTTGACAAAAGCCCGAAGAAAAGCCAAGGAGTTCTTGGATAAGGAGATGAATAAGCGTGCCGAATAACAGTTCGGAACAAATGCGGAAAAAGCTTTATGAGGAATATGAAGACAGTCTGTTTAAATTGGTCATGCACGATGCCGCGGAAAAAGAAGGCCAGCTTTTCCTGGAGGAAAAAGAAAAGCTGAAAAATGACCCGGAATTTTTTCCTTCCCATGCGGCAGTCCAAAAATTCAGTCAACAACTGGATGCGCAGCTAAAAAAGCCGAAGGCTTATGCCGGAAGGCAGCGCATTTGGCAGTTCTTAAACAGAGCGGCAGTCGCCATGCTGATCATGCTGGTTGTATTAGGCGCCACGGTGGTGACCGTGGAGGCAATGAGAGTCAGGGTGTTGAATTTTTTAATGGATATTCAGCAGGAATATACATCTTTTCAGTTAAAGGACAACAGCAGCGGTTCGGAGGGTGACAGCACAACCATAGACTGGCGCCAGGCTTATGTCCCGACCTATATACCGTACGGTTATGAAGTTAGCGCTGTTTCTGATGGTGAGCTTTTAAGAAAAATCGAATTTAAAAGTCCCCAGGGCTCCCTTATTACCTATATGGAATTAGGCGAAGGCAACAAGCCCGCGCTGGATACCGAAAATGCCTCCGTCTTTGAAACAGTCAGTATCAATGGCCATGAGGGAACGCTGGTGGAGAAAGACTCACTGGTTACCATCATTTGGGCAATGCATGACCGAATGTTCATGATTCGGGGGGAGATGGAGCAAAACACAGCGGTAAAGATGGCTGAGGGAGTGAAATATATAGATTAAACTAAAAAGAAATACTTCAAAAAATAGAAAAATATTGTTGCAAAAGCCTCCTTTGGTTGTCTTTCCTATTGAAAGATATTTTAAGGGAGGTTTTTTATTGATGAAAAAATTTATCTGTATCGGTATTCTTGTTCTTACGGCTGTTTTCTTTTCTGTTCCGGCTTATGCGGCTGACGGGACCCAAAACGCAGAGACACAAGGCGTGATAACGCCTCAATTCACCTACATTTCCTTGTTAAGTCCGGGCCTGTCGATCAACTCGTCGGGGAAAGCCACCTGCATAGGGCTTGCTTCAGCTTACGACAATTCGCACACAACCAGGTTAACCGTCGAATTGCAAAAATTCAACGCTGGCGGCTGGAGCACAATCAAGTCGTGGTCCGCCTCATCGACCGGGACCTCCGTCGCCACTGTATATGAGGATTACTATGTTGTCCACGGTACCTATCGGGTATGCGCTACCGCTAAAGTATATAACGCTTCCGGTACTCTATTGGAAAATAAATCGCTATATTCTGACACGGCAATATATTGAATTTGAGTGCTCTAAACGTTAAACGTATTAGGAAAAAGCTGTGAAGACAGCTTTGGAAATTCAGTGGAAATTATTAAACAAAGAACTGGATTTTACAATTGTTAGAAGTGGGGTTTTCTCTTGCGGCACTACACTGGTTCACTTCTTGAAAGCTACAAAAAACTGTTGTTTCGGCGGTAATAATCATACGTATAAAAATTCTCAATGCCAAACGGCGGTTTTGAAATAAAAAATCAAAGCCGCCGTTTTCCTTTTTAAAAATAGGATTGCGGAGGGTGTATTAAGTTTGCCCTTCTTTAAGGACACGGTGGCATTAGGAGGTTGCCGCCGTGCTGCTTTCTTTCTCTCGACATTATTTGATGCCATTTGACTATTCAAAAAAAGCCTTATTGATAGAGGATCTTATTACAGCCAACAAGGTACATACACACATTACATAATAAGAAGTCTAAACTCTTCTGCCCGATTGAATATTGTCAGTCGGGCTTTTTTGTGCCTTTTTGCCAATTGTCATTGGAAAAACGCAACAAACAGCCCTTGCCCGTTGGGATAAAGAGTGAAAGGGAAATAGGGACAAGCTTTACTCCCTTCCATTTGGAACAGGAAGGAGGTGAACTTTATGGAGCGATCTTCTTCCAATAACAAGGGAAAAACTGTCCAGCATCAGTTTGACAGCTTTTGCAGGAAAGTCTTGAAAGGCGAAGCCGGCAATTACCGCAAAGCACTTGCCCGGCGCTTGCAGTACGAAGTGACCTTTTCCGAGTTGTCAGAGAAGGAGTTGAACCAGCTTTATACTATGGATGAATATGCGACTGATTATTACTTGTTCCAAGCAATGGGCTACGATGTCGAGGTCAAGGACGCGTTGATAGGTGAAGCGTTAGAAGCTCTGCCCGAGAAAAAGCGCAACATTATCCTGCTGTCTTATTTCATGGATATGCCGGATGCGGAAATCGGGGAACTGATGAACCTGGTGCGCACCACCATCTACCGGCATAGGACAAGCTCACTGTAACAAATCAAAAAATATATGGAGGGAAAAGCCGATGGTGAAAACAAGTCCGAGCCGTAAAAATCTGCTGCCTTTTCCCGTCATTGCGGCTGCGGCAGGCGGCAACATCGACGCGATCAATGCCGTGCTGAAACACTACGAAGGGTATATTGCCGCGTTGTCCACTAGGCAGCTTTACGACGAAAACGGCAATCCCCATCTGTGTGCAAACCCTGAATTGCGCCGCAGACTGGAAACCAAGCTTATTGCCAAAATCCTTACATTCAAGGTAGCCTAAGCCTTGCCCGTACGGGAATGTGTCCCCTCTTTCCACCTTCCCGATGCGGGCTTTTCGTGTTGTTGCCGGTCTATAAAAGCCCATTGGTTGCCGATGAGCTTTTACAGGTTGACAAACCTTGTTCTTTGACAAAGAAAGCG
>DMDI01000107.1:6706-8477 GCA_003445555.1 Desulfotomaculum sp.
AATGATACTTCCGTCCAGCCACAGTCCGAGCGTTAAAAGCGTCGCAGGCAATGGGGGCGGCCCGTCAGTATGGGGGGAGGTGAAATTCCTATGAGGATGGTTAGCCGCCGTCCATCCGATAAGCCGTATAACGATGGAACCATAAACAGAAACGCAGGTCAGGGGCGCGCCTGTTTGGGCGAGCATGTATGCGTATCCAATCATGGCGCGCCTCCGTTCCCTGCATTTCTATTTTGAGAGAAAGGGGCTGATGCCTTGCTCAAAAGCAATGAAGCATATAAGCTGATTTTTCGGGAATACCCGGATGTGGTCGATGTGGAGCAAATGTGTGAAATGCTGGGCGGTATCAGCGCAAAAACCGGATACCGCCTTTTGCGGCAAAATCAGATTAAGCATTTTAAGATAGGCAGGACGTATAAAATCCCCAAGCTTCATATTTTCGAATACCTGGCGGTCGTGCAGGAATCCGATGCGTAAAACATCGTTCGCACCTTTGCAAGATATTTTGGAGCCTGCTACACTAAACCCGTCAATGGTAGGTGAATATAGGCTGTTACTGATTTAAGGAGGCAAGAATTCATGGTAACAGGACACCTGCGAGAAAAAAACGGCTATTTCCAGATGATCCTCACCTATAAGGATATGAACGGAAAGCGCCAAACCAAGTCTGTCAGCACGGGACTTCCCGTCAAGGGGAATAAAAAGCGCGCCGAAGCGATGCTTTGGAAAACCAGGCAAGAGTTTAATCCCGACACGGCCATGAGTGACAAAAACGCTTTGTTTGCAGTCTTCTTAAACAAATGGCTGCGGGACGTTATCGGCAAAGTGGACGCCGACACCTACGCCCTCTACGCGTACGATGCCAAAACCTTCATCATCCCTTACTTTAAGGATACCGCCGTTACGGTGGCCAAAATAAAGCCGGGGGACATCGAAGGCTACTATCAGTACGAGAAAACAGAAAAAAACGCTTTAAACACGCCATGCTCCAATATCACGAGGTCATCAAGGAAGCCTTGGCCTATGCCGTGGAGCTTGAACTAATCCGGGACAATCCGGCCGACAAAGTAAACCCGATCTCCGGCGAGGTGCGGATACTGTTTACCGACTTCCTGCTGGAATGGTTGGAGATGATCAAACACAATGTGGAAATGACCACCTACGCCTCTTATGCTGTTACCATCAAGAGCTGCATTATTCCTTATTTTAAGGAATACAAGCTTACATTAAAGGATGTTACGCCGAAGCACATTCAGGACTATTATCAGTACGAGCTGAACGAGAAAGGCTTAAGCGCCTGCACGGTCATCCATCGCCACGCCAACATTCGCAAGGCGTTGCAGTACGCTTACAAGGTGGGTCTGATCGCTTTTAACCCCGCCGACCGGATTGAGCGGCCCAAGACCGCAAAATTCGTGGGCAGCATTTACGATGCCAACGAATTGGAAACCTTGTTCGCCGTCGTGAAAAACAAGCCGATAGAGCTGGCTGTTATCTTGGGCACGTTTTACGGACTACGCCGCAGCGAGATCGTTGGGCTGAAATGGGACGCGATTGACTTTGGAAAAAAGACGCTGACCATCAAGCACACCGTAACCGAGGTAAGGGTGGACGGAAAAGCCATCATCGTGGAAAAGGACCGCACCAAAACCAAGTCCAGCCACCGTACCCTGCCGCTGGTAGAGCCCTTTGAAAAGCTTCTCCGGCGGCTGAAGGCGGAGCAGGAGCGTGATCAAAAAGTTTGCGGAAAAGACTATTGCCGGGAGCATCT
>DMDI01000229.1 GCA_003445555.1 Desulfotomaculum sp.
CCTCGCTCATCTGGTCCTCAAATAATACCACGTCAGGACGGAGCACGCCACTACAGGCATCACAAAGGGGCGGGTTTTGGTTACAATTGAATTTATTTACCAGGAGATCGAAAGGGTAGCTTACGGCGCATTTCATACAGTGACAGGTACGGAAATGTCCGTGCACCTCCCATACTTTTTCCGACCCTGCTTTACGGTGCAGGCCGTCCACATTTTGCGTAACTACTCCCTCTATATAGCCTAATTTTTCTAAATGGGCCAGGGCTGCGTGGGCTTCATTAGGCTTTGCTTCAGTAAAAGTTACCCAGCGCGGAAGATTAATTTCATAAAAATTTTTAGGCTCACGGCGCAAAGCGCTTAAAGTAGCCGCTTTTACCGGGTCAATTTTTGTCCATAAGCCTGTGCCCGGGCTACGAAAATCCGGAATCCCGCTTTCCGTACTTATGCCGGCTCCGGTTAAAACAAAATTATAGTTATTTTCTTTTAAAAGTTTGGCCAAATTAACAATTTGTTCGTGGTATTGCATTTTCCCACTCCTAAAAATTAATTTTATGCTTATTTTAAAACGTTTTTCATAAGGAGGCAATATCCAATTAGAAGTTAAAGTAACATTTTTATCGTAAAATCAGTTTACAAAATTTAAAAAGTAAATTATTATTTATCTAAGCTATTATTAAAGTTTTAAATTGGAGGTGTTAGAATATGTTAAATAAGGATGATATTACTAAGATTAAATCCGAAAAAGATGATTGGATTAAGAAAATGGGCTGTCAGCAAGACGCGGAGATTTTTCATGCCACCCCTTCTGGAATCAAAATTAAAAACCTCTATACCCCAGAAGACGTCAGCAATTTAGACTACTTGAAAGATCTTGGCTTTCCAGGGAGTTATCCTTATATTAGGGGAGTATATCCCACCATGTACCGGGGACGTCCCTGGACGATAAGGATGTTTTCCGGATTTGCCACTCCGGAAGAAACAAATGAAAGGTGGAAAATGCTCCTCGATTCCGGAGAAACCGGTTTTTCGGCTGCCGTTGACGTACTTACTTTTAACGGTACCGACCCTGACACTCCAGGAGTAGATGCTGATGTAGAGGTGGGAACATCAGGAGTGCCTCTTTATTCAATTAAGGGAGTAGAGGCATTAGTTAAAGATTTACCAATAAAAGACATTAGTGTAGCTCTGGTCACAGAACCCATGACCGCTGTTGGTCTTACCTCAATGTACTTTAACGTGGCGAAAAATAAAGGTGTTCCCTTAAGTCAAGTAGCCGGTACCACCCAAAACGACTTAGGTACAATGACCATAGGTTATATAACCTATGATTCTTTGAGACCTGACAAACTTTTAAAGCTTGCCTGCGATATGATTGAATATTGTACGGCCATGAAGCAGGCCCCTAAATGGAACCCGATAAACTTTACCACTTACAATTACCGGGAAGGGGGTATTAATGCCGTTCAGGAAATAGCTTTTGGTTTTACCAACGCTATTGACCATATTGAAGAGATGCTGCGGCGGGGTTGGAAAATTGATGATTTTGCTTCCCGACTAGCTTTTCATCTTTCCGCCGACCGCAATTTCTTTGAAGAAATCGCTAAATATAGAGCCGCCCGCCGGATATGGGCCAAGATATTGACTGAAAAGTACGGGGCAAAAGACCCCCGTTCGATTATCATGAAGTATCATGTTCAAACGGCCGGTAGTTCTTTAACCGCCAAACAGCCCCTAGTTAATATTGCCAGAACCGCAATTCAAGCCCTGGAAGCTGTTTTGGGGGGTTGTCAATCTTTACATACTAATTCTTACGATGAAGCAATTTGTTTACCTTCCGAAGAAGCCGTGAAAATAGCCGTAAAAACTCAGCAGGTCGTTATGGAAGAAACAGGCGTTGTAAACACTATTGATCCACTAGCCGGTTCTTATTATATAGAGTGGTTAACCAACGAAATTGAAAAACGTATTCTCAATTACATGCAAGAAATTGAAAACCAAGGGGGATTTGTAAAGTCTCTTAACAATGGCTGGCTGTTTAACGAAATGAGCAAGGCTTTTAACGAAAGGCAAAAGGCAATTGTAGAAGGAAAAGAAAGGGTCATTGGCGTTAACTGTCACCTGGATGAAGAAAAAGAAAGACCCATTCCATTTAAAACAAACCCCTGGGCTGCCGATGTTGAAAAGGAGAGACTCAGGAAATTAAGATCGGAAAGGAATAACCAAAGGGTGGCTACTTTGCTTGACCAATTGAGACGTGACTGCGCCCAAAATAAAAATGTAATGCCCACCGTAATGGAACTTACGGCCGAAGGAGCTACTTTAGGTGAAATAACCAGGGTATACCGTGAAATTTGGGGTATTTGGGAGTTACCCATTGCTATTTAAAGAAAGGAGAGTATTTAAACTAGGTGGATAAAAAGATAAGGGTATTAACGGTAAAAGTGGGGCTGGACGGTCATTGGCGGGGGGTAACAACTGTATCTCTCATTTTAAAAAATGCCGGCATGGAAGTAATATTTGGCGGCTTTCAAACCATTGAAAATGCGGTTAATGTGGCTGTTCAAGAGGATGTCGATGTTATAGGGTTAAGTATTCATTCGGGGGCACATATTACCTGGATAAAAAAATTTGTTGAGGAATTGAAGAAAAGAGGGTTGGAAAAGGAGTTTGTTTTAGTAGTGGGGGGGGCAATTCCAGAGCATGACTTTGCCATGTTAAAACAAATTGGCGCACATGACGTATTCGGACCAGGAACTCTGCCTGATAAAATTATCCAGTCAATTCAGGAAAAGGTAGAAAAAAAGGAGCTGGAAAATAAAAATGTTTAAGGAAGAAGAAATCAAAAATATTGAGGCAGAAAAAGAAAAATGGATTGAAAATACCGGTTGCCAAAAAGATGCCGAAACTTATCGGTCAACGCCTTCAGGGATTAAGGTTAAAAACATTTATACCCCTTCCGATATAGCCGAATTAAATTATTTAAAAGACCTTGGTTTTCCAGGAGCATATCCATATACCAGGGGGGTTTATCCTACTATGTACAGGGAACGGCCCTGGACCATAAGAATGTTTTCCGGATTTAGTACGCCAGAAGAAACAAATGCCCGCTGGAAGATGCTTTATAAGGAAGGGGAAACTGGTTTTTCGGCTGCTTGCGATATTCTTACCACCTCGGGTTTTGACCCTGATAGTCCTGGCGTAGACGCTGAGGTGGAAGTAGGTACGGGGGGAGTGCCTCTTTATTCCATCAGAGGGGTAGAAGCTTTAGTAGAGGGATTACCTATAGAAAAAATAAGCGTGGCTTTAGTTACAGAGGTAACAGCCACTTCTTTGTCTGCTATGTATTTTAATGTAGCTCAAAAAAGAGGTGTTCCTCTTACTAAAATAGCCGGTACAACACAAAATGACATTGGAACTATGCCCTTATCATTAATGTGCCGGGATTCAATTTCTCCAGATAGGTTGTTAAAGCTCGCTTGCGATTTAATAGAATTTTGTACGGCAATGAAACAAGTACCTAAATGGAATCCGATAAACTTTACGACCTATAATTGCCGGGAAGGCGGCATAAACGCCTTCCAGGAAATAGCTATTGGCTTTTCGGCTGCTATTGACCATATTGAAGAATTGCTCAGCAGAGGCTGGCATATAGATGATTTTGCCTCCCGGCTGGCCTTTCATCTTTCCGCCGACCGTAATTTCTTTGAAGAAATTGCCAAATATAGAGCCGCCCGCCGGATATGGGCCAGGCTTCTTACTGAAAGGTACGGAGCAAAAAAACCTCGTTCAGTAGCGATGAAATATCACGTTCAGACCGCTGGAAGTTCGCTTACGGCCCAACAACCGATGGTCAACATTATCCGGACTACTATTCAAGCCCTGGAAGCAGTTTTAGGCGGATGTCAATCGCTTCATACTAATTCTTATGACGAAGCAATATGTTTACCGGCCGAAGAATCAGTAAGAGTAGCCATTAGAACCCAACAGGTGATCCAGGAGGAAACAGGAATAATTGATACAATCGACCCTCTTGCCGGTTCTTACTATGTAGAATGGATTACTAATGAAATGGAAAGGCGCATCCTTGATTACATGAAGGAAATCGAGGCTCAAGGAGGTTTTATTAAAGCTCTTATAAATGGTTGGCTTTATAAGGAAATGCGTAAAGCCTTCAACGAAAGGCAAAGGTCAATTGTTGAAGGTAAAGAAAGGGTAATTGGAGTAAATTGCCACGTTATTGAAGAAAAGGAAAGACATATTCCGTTTAAAACTAATCCCTGGGCGGCCGAAATTGAAAAGGAGAGGCTTAGAAAACTAAAAGAAGAGCGTGATAATCAAAAAATTAATATTTTAAAAGACCGGCTCCGGCGCGATTGTGAAAAAAATAAAAATGTTATGCCTGCGGTTATAGAGCTAACCGCTGAAGGAGCTACTTTAGGTGAAATAGCAAATATTTACCGTGAAATTTGGGGGATTTGGGAATTACCTATTGCCATTTAAAATCACTTTAAAAATATATGTTTAATTTTAACCCTTTTTATCCTCCAAAGACAAAAAATATCCAAAAAAAAATTTTCACCTACAGACCAATTATCCGGGATTGCCTTGTCAGGAGTTAGCCAAAAAACTTATTTCGGAAAAGTGTTTCTGGTGTGCTTTAGTAGGGGTTATTTCGGCCATACCAGCTATTATGCCAGGAATAGGTACGGTAGTTGCTGTACTATTTGGTATGATCCTTGACATAACCCTCTTTACTTATTTATTAGTTAATTTAATTGTTGAAATAGCTGCCGTTTACGGACGCGACCTTACCGGAGAAAATTACTACCGGGAAGTCTTTTGGGCCTTTCTTTTAGCCACCGGTACCGGCGGTTTGGGAAAAAGTTTATCCCGCACCGTGGTAACCCGGATGTCAAAGGATGCTTTTATATCGTTAACCGAAAAAGTATTTATTACCTTTGGCATAAGAACAACTTTTCGTTCTACTCTTACCCGTATAATTCCTTTTCTTGGCTTATTTTTAGCCGGCGGATTAAACTACCGGGTAGCTAAAATGCTAGGCTATCGGGCTATTGAATATTATGAAAAAATCTAGTTTAATTACAAATTTTTAGCTTATGTTTCTTACGTTTTCTAGATAGCAATATTTTTTTTTAATGTTACTTGATTGTAGCTTTAGCATAGATAACGCTTTGCCGGTCCCAAGGGCAACACACGAAATGGGGTCTTCGGCTATATAAACCGGCAGCTTTGTTTCTCCTTTAAGTAAAGTATCCATGTTATGTAAAAGCGAACTGCCCCCGGTCATTACAATGCCTTTGATAACTATGTCCGCCGCCAGTTCTGGCGGTGTCCGGTCAAGAACATCTTTCACCGCACTCACTACTTGGGCTAAAGGTTCTTTTATTGCTTCATAAATTTGCCTGCGCGTTACTTGAACTGACTTGGGTAAACCCGAAGTTAAATCACGTCCGCGAACTTCATAGCTTATGTTTGTTTCTTGATCTGCAAGGCAGGCGGTGGCAATATTTTTTTTTATTTCCTCCGCCCTTTGCTCTCCTATAGCCAGGTTAAACTCACGCCTAATGTAATAAATAATTGCCTCGTCAAACTTATCTCCTCCGACACGCAAGGAATTACAGCATACAATTCCACCTAAAGAAAGGACAGCTATATCGGTGGTTCCGCCACCAATATCCACTACCATAGTTGCTGAGGGTGAAGATATATCCAGGCCTGCTCCTAGAGCCGCAGCCAATGGTTCTTCAATAAGATAGGCTTGTCTTGCCCCGGCTTTTATTGCTGCTTCACGTACTGCCCGTTCTTCCACCCCGGTTATCCCGGTTGGAATACAAATCATAACCTTGGGACGAAAAAAAAGCTTTCGCCCGTTTGTTTTTTTTATAAAATAGCTTAGCATTTTCTCGGTAACTTCAAAATTAGTAATTACTCCTCCGCGCAAGGGACGTATAGCTATAATGTTTCCGGGGGTGCGACCCAACATTCGTCGCGCCTCTGCTCCAACGGCAATAATTTTTTTATTATCTTTATTTATGGCTACTACCGAGGGTTCTCTTAAAGTAATTCCCTTTCCCTTAACATACACCAAAACATTAGCGGTACCCAAATCAATACCAATATCTGCACTTAAGCCGAGCATAGAATATATTTTTCTCCTTTCCAAAAAAGCAAGGGTATAATTAAACTATCCATGGTAATATTCTACATCATTCGACTTAATCCTTTTGCCCGGCTATTTTTTTACTTATTTTAAGTTATTCCCTTGTATTTTTTACGCGTGGCTTCTCCCCCCCTCAAGTGACGTTCGGCTTTATTATGATCCAAAACAATCCTTATTTCATGGGCCAGTTTTTTGCTTAATGACGGAAGCCTTTCCGTCATATCCTTATGTACGGTACTTTTACTTACCTGAAAAACTAGAGCGGCTTGACGTACAGTTGCCTGAGTCTCCAAAATATAGGCACAAATATCCAACACCCTTTTTTGGATATAGCCCTGCATTACCTAACCTCCCTAATTTGTTAACCTCACCCGCGATCAGTATAATACTCTATGACTAGGTTTGCCTTTAACTAACTGGATAGCCATATAATCTTTTGTTATTTGTCCCTTTTTACAATAATTTTTCACTATATTGTTAATAAAATTTATATGCTCCCATTGAGATAAAATATGCTAAAATATCAATGGTTATTTAAACCGGAATTCATAGCTTTATCAACTCGACTCCGTTATAATAATGGGTTAAAATTTGGGCAAAGGTCCAACCACGTAAGGCCATTCCCTTTGCTCCATATTGACACATTCCCACGGCGTGGCCGTAACCCCGGGTATTTATCTTCACCTGATTCCCTGCCGTCTCCCACGTAAAATCTGCAGAGCGTAAACCTAATAAATCCCGCAAGGTGGTAGCCAAAATTACCTGGTCATTAAGACAAACAAGTTTTGGGCGGCCTGAGGTAGTAAACGTCAAAACAGCAAAAGAAGGTAAATATTTTTCCTTTTTTAAACCTATACTTTCTTTTGCCGGTATATGTTGAGGCCGCTTATTTTTTTTATTCATAGCCACTACAGACGGAGCGTCAAATAAATAATTAAGCTCAGAAGT
>DMDI01000277.1:0-1405 GCA_003445555.1 Desulfotomaculum sp.
GTAACTACTCAGGCACCCCCTCCCTAACCCTCCCCCTTCAAAGGGGAGGGAAGGGAGGGGGTGCCTGAGTACTCACGAATATTTGCTCTTTATCGCTTAACTAAGGATTAATCTGGAGCTCATCAATTATAGAGGAAAGTACTTTTAGAAAATATTCTACCTCTAATTCCGTATTATCCTTGCCCAAGGAAAGCCGTAAAGAATTGTGAGCTATTTCAGGAGGAATGCCCATAGCAGTTAAAACGTGGGAAGGCTCTAGGGAACCGGCAGAGCATGCCGCGCCACTGGAAGCGGCAATTCCTCCTTGGTCCAGTTTCAACAATAAAGATTCGCCCTCCATAAATTCAAAACAAAAGCTGGCGTGGTTAGGCAAGCGTTCGGTTGGGTGTCCGGTTAAATAAACGCCTTTAATTTTTTGGGTTAGGCCCTTAATTAATTTATCTCTTAATTTAATTAAACGGTCTGCTTCCTGTTCCAACTCATTTACCGCTATTTCGGCCACTTTACCTAAAGCAACAATTCCCGGGGTATTTTCAGTCCCCGCCCGTCGCAGTTGTTCCTGGGCTCCCCCGTGAAACAAAGTTTGTTCCCATCGTGTCTTTGCGCGAAGGTATAAAGCGCCAATCCCTTTGGGACCGTATATTTTATGCCCGGAAATTGACAAAAGGTCAACCCCCAAGTCATCTACCCGAACCGGTATTTTACCAAAACTTTGGACGGCATCAGTATGAAAATAAATACCTCTTTCTTTAGCCAGCCGTCCAATTTCCGTCAGAGGCATAATAGTACCTACCTCATTGTTAGCGTGCATTATCGTGATAAGAATTGTTTTGCCGGTAATAACGGCGGCAACGTCATTAACCTTTATTCTACCGTACTTGTCCGGCGGTAAAATACTGGCCGTAAAACCTTCTCTGGTTAAAGCCTTTACGGTATTAAGCACCGCATGATGTTCCACCGCTGAAGTAATAATATGGTTACCCCGATGGCGGTTGGTGTGAGCCAGGCCATGTATGGCCATATTGTCTGCTTCCGTCCCTCCGCTGGTAAAAATAATCTCTTTACCTGATGCACCAATGGCAAAAGCAACTTTTTCCCTGGCTTCTTCAACCGATTTACGGGCTTGCCGTCCAAAATAGTGTGAACTGGCAGGATTACCAAAATTATTGGTTAAAAACCGGTATAATTCAACCGCTGCTTCCGGATGCATCGGGGTAGTGGCGCTATGATCAAAATAAATTTTAGACACTATTCCTCCTCCTATCAGGTTCAAAGGGGCAAAGGCACAAAGGCACAAAGTTTTTGCCTATTTGCCACTTAACTTTCCGATTAAACTGCTAAGCATTCGTTTTACCTCTCGGTTAATTCATATAGTTTGTAACTACTCAGGTTCAAAGGCACAAAG
>DMDI01000277.1:1587-6562 GCA_003445555.1 Desulfotomaculum sp.
GCAATACGCCCCTACAGCATGGGTGTTTCATTTCCCTTTGTACCTTTGCTCCTCTGTGCCTACCTGAATAGTTACCTTTACCCTAGCATATTATAGAAAAACCGTCAACCGGGCCGATAGTGACCAACTATCATCAAATAGCAGTTAGTAGTAGTATAAGATGTGGGGACATATGGCTAAAGGATCTTTTGAGTCATATTATGATATTTAGGTTATTATGTGCTTATCAGGTGGTAGAAAATTGCCGGGTAGTTTTTACCCGGCTTTGACTAAGTATATAAAATCATTTCCTAATTTAGTTAAACTACATATTTTACTTTTTCCTTCCGTTGATACTTCAACCAATCCCAAGGCGTAAAGCTGCATAATGATATGGTCAAGTACGGCCCGTTTTACTCTAGCCGTTAAGGAGAGTTCTTCTTTATTCATACTTCCTTCTTCAACTAACGCCTTAAGGACTCTTTCTGCCTCATCTGGCAAACGGTTGTTTGCCTTAACAAAAAATTCTTTAATCCCAATGTCTGTCATGATTTACCTCCTTTTTTTATTTTCTACTTTTTTTATTTTCTACTTGTTAATAGTATGGTCATTTTTTTAGTTAAATAATCAAGTCTAACGAAAAAAGCACGCCTTTTCAGACGTGCTTTTTAACCTTAAAGAAACCCCCGCTTGTGCCGTAATTTACCACAAAGTTTCTTGAACCTGCTCTCCACAGGCGGGTGCCTTCCTGCCATCTTTTTGCTTCCTCTTCTGGTGAAAAGGCCTGCAAGCTAATGTCAGAGCCCAGGCTCCCCTTTTATAACTGTTGGTTCAAAACTTCAAAGTATCTACGTACACCGCAGGGCTTTTTCTTTCAATTAAATTTTAGCATAAGTTAAGCTATTTTGACAAGAAGAATATTTATTTTTTTATTTTATTTTTCTTCGGTGGCCAGAAGGCGGATAATTTGGGGGAAAATATATTCCGCCACGTCAGCCCGTGACCCTCCCAAGGTAACTACAATATATTTTCCATTACAAACCCGTTGAGCAACCTCTTTAACTTCTTTTACCAGCCAGAGAAAAAAATCCATGCTCAAGCCCCGGTCACCATAGTCCCCCTGACAGGTGTCGTGACCTAAAAGGTGTAGTATAACCCCCGGTTTAAAACTTTCCACTAAAGGAAAAAAGGTTTGGCGTACTTTATTTAAATAAGTAGTATCGTCTGTATGCCATCCTACATCTACATCTATTTTTGTTCCTTGCTCTAAAGAATCATTTTGACTGCAAAAACATACGTGGAGGATATTCATTTTACCCTCAACCATTGCCCGTGTTCCGTCACCATGGTAACTATCGGTATCTAAAATGGCCACTTTTACCAAACCAAATTTATTTTCCAAATTAGCTACGGCCGGCCCGGTATCGGAAATATATGTTCCTCCCCAGGCTGAAACAGGGCCGGCATGGTGCCCTGCCGCCACATTAAATACCAGGGCATTGTCCAACTTCCCCCGCCATACTCTTTCGGCTGCTTCTACGCATCCACCTACCGATAGCGCTGCTCCTTCATAATACCATTGTTTTTTTACCTGTTGGATATATTTCTGGTCGTGGACTTCAAGCAAAAGTTCTTCGGCCACCACCCGTGGTTCAATTAATTCTACCTCCGGAAGCTTTAAAGAATCAGCCATGACTTCAGGAAATCCCTTAAATTTATCCCCCATTACCGGCCAACTCTTTTGACTAAAGATAGGATGGAAAAAAACACCTGTCCGCATTTTCCCCCTCCTGGCCCTTCTTTTTCGGTATTTTTATTCCTGCGGCCGTAAATTTAGGCCTTCTTTGGCGGACGCATTAATATCAGGGCAATAATAAAACCAACTACCGCTAAAATAGTTACCCAAGGAAAGAAAACAGATACGTAACTGCCCGTTAAATCACGCAAGCGGCCGGCCAGTAAATTACCAATAATAGCCCCAATTCCGTAGGCCGTAAAAACTAACCCGTAATTAGGGCCGTAAAACTTGGTGCCGAAATAAGCCCCGGTAGCCGCCGGGGCAATGGCCAGCCAACCTCCTAAACAAAGCCAGAGACCGCAGAAACAAACCAAGTAGAGTGTGGAGGAGGCCGACCCGGAAAATTTACCCAGTAAAATGGCGGTGATAAAAATAATAATAAAACTTATTAAAGCTGCATTGCGGGCGTTTATTTTATCTACCAGGTAACCAAAAATGGGCCGCCCCACCCCGTTAAAAACAGCAAATATTGATACATATAAAGCCGCCGTAGCCGCACTTAGTTTAAAAATCTCCTGCCCTACTGAACTGGACACCCCAATAGCCATTAAGCCGGCCAAAGTGCCAATAATATAGCAAAGCCATAAGCCGTAAAAACCACCGGTGGATAACATTTCCCCCGCCTTAAGGTCCTTTGTGGCCACTGCCGCCGGGGGCGGTGTCCAACCGGCCGGCTTCCACCCGGCGGGAGGAAACTTCAAGGGAATACCCAAAATGACAATAATAATTAAAAAGGCAATCCCAAAATAAAGCAACGTAGCCAGCGGCCCGTTGCTCTCAATTAGAGAGCGGGCCAAAGGAGCCGTGATTAAGGCTGAAATTCCAAACCCCAGCACCGTTAACCCTACGGCTAACCCCCGGCGGTCCGGAAACCACCGGCCCGCAACGCCAATAGGACAGTTATAAGCTATTCCGACGCCAATTCCTCCGATAATGCCGTAGTATATAGCCAGTTGGGTCATACTGCTGGCTTTACCACCCAAAATCCAGCCTACACCTACGATAATACCGCCTATAATGGTAAACAGCCTTGGGCCGTATTTATCCAGAAATGGTCCGGTTACGGGCATCAAAGCCGCAAAAAAGGCCAGAAAAAGAATAAAGGGCAGCAAACTTTCCGTGGCTCCAACGCTAAAATGCTCTTCTAACGGTTTTCTAAATACACTCCAGGCATAAATGCTTCCTAAACAAAGATTAATTATAAGACCTAAAATTACAAATACCCAACGTCCGCTTTCCGCTTTCATCCCAAATAATTTTACGTCTTCCGCCAAAATTCACCCCTCCTAATTAAACTAACTTGTTTTAATTCCTCTTTTTAAAAACTTTAGATTTAAGAATCCCTATTCACCACCCCTTTTTAAATTACTTTACAAGAATAACCTGCCAGTTTTCATCTACCCATAAACCGATACAGGAAACATTATATTTCCACTCCCGAATAGTTTCAAGGGCAGAATTTAACTGCTTTAATTGGGTTTCTTTAGGTACCGGATTACCGGCACAATCGTAATGCGCTACCACCGCAATTAATTTTGAGCCGTGGGCTTCTACCGAAATTTTTACCCTTTGGTGGATTGAGCTTATCCCGGCTTCTTTGTCGGCTAACATTTTTACCGGACCTGGTTCAGTAATAGTGTCTATAAAATCAAGCCGATAGTTTCTTTTTAAATACTCATTTACGGGCAACTGCACCCGGCCGTCCATACAGTTTATCGCCGTGCCAAATAACCCTTGCGCCATTTTTACCTCCCCTATAATAATTAATAATACGCCGGCCAAAATACTATGAATAAAAATTACCCTAAAAAATAAAAGCAGGTGGGTAAAAAATTTTACCCACCTGCCGGTAAACTAAATTCTCCCTTTTACTAAATCATCCACCACGGCAGGATCGGCCAATGTGGTGGTATCGCCAAGATTACTGACATCGCCTTCCGCAATCTTTCTTAAAATTCGCCGCATAATTTTACCACTTCTGGTCTTGGGTAAACCATCCGCGAACTGAATTTTATCCGGGGTAGCAATAGGACCAATTTCTTTCCGCACGTGGGCCAGCAACTCTTTCTTTAGCTCATTGGTCTTTTCAATCCCTACTTTTAACGTAACAAAAGCGTATATACCCTGTCCTTTAATGTCATGCGGCATGGGAACTACTGACGCTTCGGCTACCTTTTCGTGAGCCACCAGGGCACTTTCTACTTCCGCCGTCCCGATGCGGTGTCCGGAAACGTTAATTACATCGTCCATGCGGCCCATGAGCCAGTAATAACCGTCTTCGTCCTGCCGCGCCCCGTCACCGGAAGTGTAATAGCCCGGTAACTGAATAAAATACGTATTTTTAAATCTTTCCGGATCACCATATACCCCGCGCATTAAGCCCGGCCAAGGTTTTTTCATACAGAGCCAACCGCCTTCGTTAACCTCTGCTTCGGTGCCATCCTGCCTTAAGATTATGGGGTCAACTCCCAGGAAAGGCAAAGTAGCCGACCCTGGCTTAAGGGGAACCGCCGGTACAGGGGTTATCACAAACCCGCCGGTTTCCGTCTGCCAGAAAGTATCCATGATGGGGCATCTTTCTTTGCCTACGTTGTTGTAATACCACATCCAGGCTTCCGGGTTAATAGGTTCACCTACGCTACCTAAGACTTTCAGGGAAGATAAATCGCGGGTCTTTGTCCATTCCTCGCCTTCCCTCATTAAAGCCCGGATGGCCGTCGGGGCGGTGTAAAATTGATTTACCTTATATTTTTCGACAATGGCCCAAAAGCGATCCGGTTTAGGATAACTGGGGACTCCTTCGAACACTATACTGCTTGTACCTATGGCTAAAGGTCCGTAAACTATATAGCTGTGCCCGGTTACCCAGCCAATATCGGCGGTGCAAAACCAGGTATCTTCTTCTTTAAGGTCAAAAACCCACTTAAGCGTAAGGGCGGTGTACAAAAGATAACCAGCCGTAGTATGCAATACTCCTTTTGGCTTGCCGGTACTGCCGCTGGTATAAAGGATAAATAAGGGGTCTTCGGCATCCATTACTTCAGGTTCACAAAACGGTTTTATATCTTCAGCATACATTTGTTCCTGCCACCATAAATCGCGTCCTGCTTGCATATTTATTTCTATGCCGAGTCTTTTAACTACTACGGCCGTTTTAACGTCCGGGCACTGGGCTAAAGCCGCATCAGCGTTAACTTT
>DMDI01000239.1:0-796 GCA_003445555.1 Desulfotomaculum sp.
TTTCGTGATTTGAATATAAAAATCCTGCTTAAATTTTATTTTAATTATTAATAAGTTTAGGGTATTATAAATATATAACCATTTTATCAACCCAAGAGGAGACGAAAAAAATGGAGGAACAAAATACCTATTTACCGGCCAGGTATCTTACTATTGCCATGGATATTGCAACCCGTATTGTGCGGGGAGAATACAGGGAAGGACAAAAATTCTTTGGCCGCTCCACTTTAGCCGGAAAGTATAACGTTTCCCCGGAGACAATAAGACGCGCCCTGACTTTACTTCAAGAAATTGATATTGTTCAAGTAGTTCCTGGGGTGGGAGTAATTGTCAAGTCGCAAAAAGCCGCCGAGGTATTTTTGGCTGAATATGGACAACGCAAGGTTTTAAGGGAAATGCAGGAAAGGCTACACTATCTTTTAAGGAGAAGGGACAAAATAAACGCGGAGATAGAAAAATTAATGAACGAATTGCTGGATTATACCTTTAAGATGGCCGGAAGCTTACAGCGAATTGAAGAAATTAAGGTGTTACCCTCTTCTTTATTAGTAGGCAAAACGCTGGCCGAAGTAGAATTTCGGCGAAAAATGGGGGCTACGGTGTTGTCAATTTACCGTGATGGAGAGGAAATCCTTTCTCCTCAAGCTAATACGGTTATTCAGGCTACAGATATTTTAATTGTATTAGCTCCGCCGGAAATAAAAGAGCAGGTCTTTAAACTGGTAAATAACACAACCGCTCAGGTACCTTAAAACATTGTTACTTTCACTGTGACTACTCAGGCACAAAGGGGCAA
>DMDI01000239.1:857-2902 GCA_003445555.1 Desulfotomaculum sp.
CAAAGTTTATAGGAATACAATCGTAATACAGGACACAAAGGAGTCCAAATACCGCTTTGTAAACATCGTAGGGGCGTATTGCCATACGCCCCTACAAGGCTCATTCTCTTCAGACCTCTTGCCTTTGTGCCTTTGGTGCTCTGTGCCTTTGTGCCTACCTGAGTAGTACTACAGCGAAAAGTATAAGTAAGCGAAGCCATGGGGACGGTTCGAGCGTCACCGTAGCGTAGCGAAGGTCCGAAGGGAAGACGATGGAACCGTCCTCGTGGCGTAGCGACCATAATCATTTATACAACTTTTCGCTGTGGTAGTAGTTACTAAATTTTCAGGTTAATAAAATTAATAAAAATTATATAAGTGGGATAATGTTTTATTTACCTGACGGAGCACGCTGGCTTTTTCCACCTGTTTTTGAGCTATTAAGGGTACATGTAAAACTTTTTTTCCTTCCTTGTCCATAACAATATAGGTCCCGATTACCTGTCCTTTTTTAACCGGGGCAACAACCCAGGCCGGTAAATCCAGACGCGCCTCAAAGTTTTCGTCTTCTTCACCTTTTAGAACCACCAAACAAACGGGCTCTTTAGTTATAACATCCATGTAATCCATATTGCCTTTACTAACCGGCAGTCTTTTTACTTTTTCTCCCTGCTGGGCTAAATATATTGCTTTGTAACGGGCAAACCCGTTTTGATATAATTTTATTGACTCCCGGAAATGACCCCGTGGTTCAGATGTTCCCAGGACTACGGCAATTAAACGTAATCCGTCTTTTTTTACCGTGGAAGCCAAACAATATTTCGCTTCTTCGGTCCAGCCTGTTTTGCCGGCATCTGTACCAGGATACCACTTAAGAAGTTTATTTGTATTCCAAAGTTTAAATTGTCCTCCCCGCAAATCGTATTCGTAAATAGAAGAATATTTTATAAAAAGGGGATACTTTAAACATTCTCTTAATATTAAAGCCAGATCATAAGCGGAGGTATAATGTTCTTTTGCCGGCAAACCGGTGCAGTTTACGAAATGAGTGTGCTTAAGTCCCAATTCTTTCACCTTTTGGTTCATCATCTGGACAAATGCTTCTTCGCTTCCGGCAATTTGCTCCGCCAGGGCTACACACGCGTCGTTGGCGGAACCCACCGCCACGGCAATAAGTATTTCTTCCAGGGTAAATTCTTCGCCAGGCTCCAGGTAAATTTGCGAGCCCCCCATTTCCCAGGCATTTTCACTGGCGATAACAATATCGTTTAGCTTTAAGCGGCCTTCCTCAATTGTTTCTGCGGCCACCAGCAAGCTCATTAACTTGGTAACGCTGGCCATAGGCAGCTCCTTATCCTTTTCTTTGGCCAGCAAGACCTGACTGGAATAAGCTTCCATAAGCACGGCCGATTCAGCCGTAGTTTCTGGGGAAGAATCAGGAGAAGCACCAAAAGAGGTAACCGGGATAGAAAAATTTAATATTAAAACCAAAATTACGCTTACCGGAAGGAAGAGCTTTATTCTTCGAAGACATATTAACATTTTTATTTTCTACCTCCTCTTTTTATAACCTTTGCTTTTTTCTTTCTAGTATGTAACGCGAAGATAAAGTTATACCTTTAAGTAAAAAGGTTTTTATTTTAATTGGGTCTGATAATTATAGGTTATTTTACTTATTCCGGCAATATCCCGAAAACCTTGGTCAACGTCTTTTACCCCCTTAGATAAAACTACCAGGATGTACGGGCGGGCGCAAAAAACCACCCCTGCATCGGCGGCAACATTATCTATATCTCCTTCTTTATGGGCCACTATTATTTGGGCCGGTATTTGACCGGGTAAGCCGACGTGATAAATAGAGTGAGCCAGATCGTCCAGTAAACGTTTTCCGTTTTTAGGGTCCTTCTTGACAAAATCAAGGGTTGCTTGAACATAAACAGACATATCACGGGCCGTGGTAAGATTTTTACCCCCCGGAAACACGGTTTGACCACCTGAATACTTCATAAAATCAATCAGGGTTTCTTTTCCCGCGTGTTTTACTAACATACGGTAAGCAATATTAT
>DMDI01000093.1 GCA_003445555.1 Desulfotomaculum sp.
TAGGGGTGTGTATGATGGAAATTATCAACCAAATGAAGCTTGAATTTCTAAGCATTCCGGCTAATGTTGCCTTTGCGCGGGTAGCCGTAGCCGCTTTTGCCTCCCAACTTGAGTTCACTTTAAACGACCTGGAAGAAATTAAGGTTGCGGTTTCTGAGGCGGTAGCCAACGCCATTATTCATGGCTATGCCAACTCACCCGGCGGTACTATCCGCATAGTGGCCACTTTAGGTAAGGATAGTCTTGAAGTTAGGATAGAGGACGACGGGAAGGGGATTGAGGACATTAAGAAAGCCCTTCAGCCGGCCTACTCTTCTGACCCGGAGCGTACGGGGCTGGGATTTGTTTTTATGCAATCCTTTATGGAAAGCTTGCAAGTGGACTCTGCTCCCGGAGAAGGTACCCGCGTATCCATGGTTAAAACGGTAAATCCTTCTTTGTCTTCTACCTCTTATACGCAACTAGAACCTTAAGGCAGGGTCTTAAAAAATGAGCGCTAAGCTAACCGGAATGAATTTACCCCGCTTTCCCTTGCTTAAAGATAATGAAATGATAGAGCTTATTAAACAGGCCCAGGCGGGAAATAATTTAGCCCGGGAAAAATTAATCAATTGTAACCTTAAACTGGTTTTTAATTTAGTAAAGCGTTTTCAAAACCGGGGCTATGATTTGGAAGATTTATTTCAGATTGGTTGCCTAGGCTTGATTAAAGCTATTGATAAATTTGATTTTAATTATGGGGTCAAGTTTTCTACCTACGCGGTACCCATGATTATTGGCGAAATCAGACGTTTTTTAAGGGACGACCAGTTAATTAAAGTAAGCCGGTCCGTGAAAGAAACGGCTTATAAAATTCAAAAGGTCCGGGAATATTTGACCAATCAATTGGGAAGGGAGCCTTCAGTAGGTGAAATAGCCAAGAAACTCGGTTTGTCCCGGGAGGAAATAGTTACGGCTATAGAAGCGGCCCAATATCCGGCTTCAATTTACGAAACACTCCATCAGGATGAGGGCGATCCAATATACCTGTTAGACCAGTTAGATGACCGGCGGGTTACAGAGTTGTCCTGGATAGATCAAATTGAGTTTAAGGACTTATTATTTAAATTACCGGAGCGGGACCGGCAAATTTTATCCTGGCGCTTTTTTGAAGACAGAACCCAAAAAGATATAGCCGGCCGCTTGGGCCTATCCCAGGTCCAAATATCACGCATAGAACGTCAAGCTTTAAACAAACTAAAAAAATTAATTATTTCGCCCGAAAAAACTTCTTAAGGAGTATATATATTTTATTATCGCAAATAATATTATAAAATGCACCATTAATTTTAGGTCATTAAAAATTTTAATTATAAGGAGGAATTTTGATGTCCGTAAACGTTTCAGAAATGGTTGGAGAATCAAATGATGGCTGGAAAGGGGCTGTTCAATCGGCGGTTGACAAAGCCTTAAAAGATGGAAGGGAAGTTGTTGGTGTAGAGGTGGTTAACCTGACGGCAAACGTGGATAATGGCCGGGTAACTGAATATAAGGCTAACATTAAGCTGGCTGAAAAAAGTTAATAGAACAAATAAAAAAGAAGCTATTCAAGCATTAGCCGCCAGCTTATTAATGGACACCTTCCGGTGTCCATTTTGTCTAAAAAGAGAAGGGGTGAACATGACTCAACCTTTAGAAATACGAAAAAAACAATATAAAAAGTTAGTCGATGAAATTAAGCCTCGTCCCCCGCTTGTCCGAAATACCGTGGGAGCTTTTATTTTTGGCGGTTTAATCGCCTTAATAGGCCAGTTTTTACTTAATTTTTTTCAAGGTCAGGGTTTATCGGTAAATGATGCCGGGGCCGCTACTTCATCCACCCTGGTTTTTTTGGCGGCTTTATTTACCGGTCTGGGCATTTATGATGAAATAGCCAAGTATGGCGGGGCCGGAACTATTGTGCCTATTAACGGTTTTGCCAATTCTATGGTTTCTCCCGCCATGGAATACCGTACCGAGGGATTTGTATTGGGAGTGGGAGCCAGACTATTTACTATTGCTGGTCCGGTGCTGGTTTTTGGCATTTTAAGCGCCTGGTTAGTCGCCCTCCTGTATCATTTCTTCCGTTAGACAGTTTATATAGATAGATAGAAAGAGGGATAAAGAATGGTGGCCCTCAAAAAAATAGGCGCCCAGACAAGATGGTTTCAAAACCCCCCCGTAATTTTAGCCTGTGCCACTATTGTCGGGGAGAAAGAAGGCATGGGCCCTTTAGGCCATACCTTTGACAAAATTATAACGGATAGTCACTATCATGAAAAATCATGGGAAAAAGCGGAACAGCGCATGCTGCAAGAAGCAATGCAAATGGCGGTAGAAAGAGCAGGCCTTTCGCTGAAAGATATTGATTTTATGTTAGCCGGCGATTTGTTAAATCAAATAATCAGTGCCAACTACACCGCCCGCAACCTGGAAGTGCCTTTTATTGGTTTGTACGGAGCCTGCGCTACGTTGTATGAAAGTATGGCTTTAGGGGCTATGCTTATTGACGGTGGCTTCGCCGAATATGTCCTTATAGGGGCTTGCAGTCATTATGCCACCGCCGAACGCCAGTACCGCTTTCCTGTAGAACAGGGGGTCCAGCGCCCTTTATACGCCCAGTGGACGGTAACGGGTGCGGCCGGAATGGTATTAGCCCGGCAAGGCCCCGGTCCGGTTATTACCCACGCCACCATTGGGAAAGTAGTTGACTTAGGACAGCAAGACCCGATGAATATGGGCGCCGCTATGGCCCCGGCCGCCGCAGATACAATTATGTACCATTTTGTAGATACCGGCCGGACAACAGATTATTATGATCTGGTTGTTACGGGTGATTTAGGTACTTACGGCAAAGAATTGGCCCAAAGAATTCTAATTAATAATGGTTACGATATTACCTCCTGCTTTGCCGATTGCGGGGTCTTGATTTATGCCCCCGAACAGGATGCCCATGCTGGGGGCAGCGGTTGTGCCTGCTCGGCGGTGGTTACTTGTGGTTATTTACTACAAGAAATACAAAAAGGTCATTACCGGCATGTTTTGGGGATAGGGACCGGCGCCTTGTTAAGTCCGTGCAGTTCTTTGCAGGGTGAAAATATTCCTGGCATTGCTCACGCGGTGGTAATTGAGGCCGGTTAGGCCGGAGAAGGAGGGTGGTAAGAGCATGATTTTTCTAAAAGCTTTTGTAATAGGGGGATTATTTTGCGTAGTGGCGCAGTTATTGATAGATTTGACCACTCATAAGGTAACCCCGGCTCATATTTTAGTAGGGTACGTGGTAGGAGGGGTTGTTTTAAGCGCTTTTGGCCTTTATCAGCCTTTAATAGACTGGGCTGGAGCCGGGGCCACCGTGCCTATAACCGGCTTTGGCCATCTTTTGGCCCAGGGAGCAATTCAAGGGGTAGAGCAAAAAGGGATTTTAGGAGCTTTTAGCGGGGGGGTGGCGGCCGTAGCAACCGGAATTTCTGCCGCGGTTATTTTTGGTTATCTGGCGGCCATATTTTTTAAACCAAAAGGGTAAAAATATGTTTTATAAAATGACACAAAGGTGTAAATATACAAAGGGAAATTAACCGGGGTAATTAAACATATATGACCGGAAAAATTCCGGCCATATATGTTTAAGTCTTTGTATACGGGTTTAAGAACGGAGGGTCCAGTTAAAACCGTTATTGTTGTCCCAGTTATTCGCCGAATCCTTAAAGCAGAAACTTACCATATTATCCTGCAGGCGCAAATTTGTTTCCCAGCCGCGCGTACCCTGGTCCATTTTTATGGTACTTACATTACGCCAATATTTTGGTTCACCAAAGCCATAATGCAAATATATCTGGTCCGCACCTGATTTAGTTAATAGTCCGTTGTAGGCAATATTTACTTCGTTGTATCCGGCCGGCCTTGTTTCAACGCCTTTTTGAAAATCCGTCCATCCTTGGATCAAAATAGCCACCTCCATATTTTTTAAATTAAGATTCCTTTTTTATCATGCCTCAATATTTAAGAAGTATGACAAGATGTTTATGGAATAAATATTAATTTAAACCAGTAGAAGTATTAAATTTAAACCCCCCCAAATTAAAACCTTAAGTAAAAAACTTACTCCTTGTTTTTTACCGGTAAAAATTTAAAATAAAGACTTGTTTAAACCATCCTTATTTTATAGAATAAGGACAATTACAAAACTTAGTCGAAAGGAGCCGTAATTTAAGCTATGGAGGAAACTAAAATCATACTAACGGAGAAAGAAATACCTACCCATTGGTATAATATTCAAGCTGACATGCCTAATCTGCCCAAACCCCCTTTAAATCCAGCCACCGGTCAGCCAGTG
>DMDI01000179.1 GCA_003445555.1 Desulfotomaculum sp.
CCAGATGATTATGCCTGCCTGCGAGAAGTGGTAAAACGCCGTTTTAGAAGTTGGAAGTTGGAAGTTGGAAGTTCGAATCAAAAAGTTTCAACCTCCAACCTCCAACTGCCCGACCTCATAATTGTAGACGGAGGAAAAGGACAGTTGGCGGCCGCAAAACAAGCGGCACAGGAGTGTAATCTGGCCGGTCTTCCTGTTTTTGCTTTAGCTAAAAAAGAAGAGCTTCTTTACGCGGACGGCCGGCAGGAACCGCTTGAACTGCCCCGTAATTCTCCTGCCTTTTTCTTCCTTTTGCATTTGCGTGATGAAGCCCACCGTTTTGCTGTTTCTTACCACCGGCAATTGCGGAATAAAAATAGCCTGCGTTCCCTTTTAGACGAAATTGAAGGGGTTGGGCCGGTGCGGCGAAAAGTACTGTTAAAATATTTTTCTTCATTGACCGTCTCAAGACAAGTTAGCGCGGAAGAACTGGCGGCCTTGCCGGGAATGAACCGGGCAGTGGCCGGAAAGGTAATAAGTATAATAAGAGAAATGAGAAATAATGAATGACTAAAAACTTAGTTATCGGCATAGACTTAGGGGGGACTAAGATTTATACGGCTTTGGCAAGTCTATCGGGAGAAATTATAGCTGAAGTAAAGGTTCCTACGCAATCAACCCTGGGGGTGACCGGAGTACGGCAAAACATTATCCGGACCGTGGAGCGCCTTACAGCAGAAACTGGTTTAAAGGGTCAAGTCCGGGCGGTCGGAATAGGGATCCCCGGTCCTTTGAACGTAAAAGAGGGCGTAGTTTACCAGGCTCCCAACCTGGGTTGGCGGGAAGTGCCGATAAGACAAATATTAGAAGAGGCCTTAAAGTTACCGGTGTATATAGAAAACGACGCCAATTTGGCCGCCATAGGGGAGCATCTTAGGGGGGCGGGGGCAGGAGTCAAGGATTTAATTTACGTCGCCGTGGGTACGGGAATTGGCGGAGGGCTAATCTTAAACGGGCAAATTTACCACGGGGCCGGTTTTGGGGCGGGCGAACTGGGGCATATGACCATTGAGCCCGATGGACGGCCGTGTAACTGTGGAAATAAAGGTTGTTTAGAAACACTTGCTTCCGGAAACGCTATGGTCCAAAAAGCCCTGGACTTAGTAAAAAATGGCCGGGGGCAAAGTTTTTTAGCCGCGGCCGGGGGGGAGCCGCAAAAGATTAGCTCTTATTTAATCGCCCGGTTTGCCGCGGCCGGGGATAAAGAGGCCCTTTATGTTCTTGAGGCCGCCGGGACTGCTTTAGGAATTGGCCTGGCCAACGTGATTAATTTGCTTAATCCTTCCTTAATAATATTGGGCGGAGGAGCTTTAAAAGTAGGGCGATTCTATTGGGAGGCCATGGAAAAAGAAGCCTCGCGCCGCGCCTTACAAGCTGCCTGGCGGCAGGTTCGTATTGTACCTGCAGGATTGGGTGATCGCTCAGGTCTGTTCGGGGCCATCGCTTTGGCTTGCCAATTTGAGACGCCGGGCGTCAGTCGTCAGACATCTTAAGGGGGAAAGGTTTTGCGTTTTGGCAAAGGGGACTGGCGAAACTTTGAACGCGGAATTGAAAAAGAGTGGCTGGTTACTAACGGACAAGGAAGTTATGCATCTTCAACCTTGATAGGAGCCAATACCCGAAAGTATCACGGTTTATTAGTGGCCGCTCTTGAGTCTTGCGGGCAGAGAAATTTATTTTTAGCCAAATTGGACGAACGCTTTGAGACAGAAGGGCAAACATATAATTTAGCCACTAATCAGACTGTCTGGGGCGTAACCGAGTTTGGCTTTGTTCACCTCCGGGCGGCTGTTTTTGAGCTTTTGCCCACCTTTACTATTAGCTTTGCCGATGTTACCATTTATAAAAAGGTATTTATGGTTTACGGAGAAAATACCACGGTAGTTATATACCACATTCAAAATGGGGCGACGCCTGCCCTTTTGCGCCTTTTTCCGCTGGTAAACTGCCGTGACTTTCACGGGATTGTCCGGCAGGGGCAGGTATATTTTCAGCAAGCCACAATTTCATACGGGATAATGGTTAAAGCGGCGTCTGAAAAACCCGCCTTACATTTGGTTTGCAGTGACGGGGAGTACCTGGAAAAAGAAGACTGGTTTTTAAAAATGTTTTACCGGGAAGAAAAGGAGCGCGGCTTTGACGCCGTTGAGGACCATTATATGCCGGGCCAGTTTACGGTAAAAATAGCCGCCCGGGAAGAAAAAACAGTTACCTTTATAGCCACCTTAGAGGAAGTTTATACGCTTGACGGGCTAGCCTTGCTTCAATTGGAGAATAAGCGGCATCAGCAATTAATAAGTCAGGCCGGTATTACGGATAAATTTGCCGCCTCACTGGTGTTGGCGGCCGATGCTTTTATTGTCCAACGGCAATTTGCCGGAGGAAAAAATATTATTGCCGGTTACCCCTGGTTTAATAAATGGGGACGGGACGCCATGATTGCCCTTCCGGGACTTACCTTGGTAACAAAGCGGTTTGCAGAGGCCAAAGAAATTTTAACCATTTATGCCCGTTATTGCAAAAATGGTTTATTACCCAATGTATTTTCCGACGCGGGAAAGGAACCGTGGTATAATACGGTAGATGCTTCTTTGTGGTTTTTTCAGGCGGTTTATAAGTATTTACAGTATACGGCGGATTATCGGTTTATCCGGGAGGAAATTTATCCGGTGCTGAAGGAAGTTGTAGACTACTATATTCAGGGTACCAGTTATGATATTAAAATGGCGGACGACGGGTTAGTTGCCGCCGGTTCCCCGAAAATACAGCTTACCTGGATGGACGCTAAAATTGGCGGTTGGGTTGTTACTCCCCGCTACGGCAAAGCGGTAGAAATAAATGCTTTATGGTATAACGCCTTAAATATTTTAAAAGAGTTGGCCCGTATTTACGGGGAAGAGCTTTCTTATCCCGGTTTGCCGGAAAAGGTAAAGGAAAGCTTTAACCGGGAATTTTGGTTTGCCGAAGGGGGTTATCTCTACGACGTAGTTAACGCGGAGGGAAAGGACGCTAGCCTTCGGCCTAATCAGGTTATCGCCTTAAGTTTGCCTTATTCAATGCTTGATCCAGGGCGGGGACAATCCGTAATTCAAAAAGTATGGCGGGAGCTTTATACCGCCTACGGCCTGAGAAGCCTTTCTTTTAAAGACCCTGCCTATCAAGGAGTATATGAAGGCGATGAGAAGCAGCGCGATAGCGCCTATCACCAAGGAACGGTTTGGAGTTGGCTGATCGGTCCTTTTATTACCGCTTTTCGTAGAGTCAATAACTATTCAACGGCCAGTAAGCGCCAGGTATGCGGGTTTATCCAGCCCTTCAAGGATCATCTAAGGGA
>DMDI01000158.1 GCA_003445555.1 Desulfotomaculum sp.
GCGATGACCATTCCTTCTTCCAGAGGGGTTTCAAACCCATGGGCAAATACGGGCAGTTCGTCTAGTTCGATGCCGATTCCATGCCCGACAAATGCCACAGGCTCGGGAAAACCCATAAAATGCTTTCCGAAAGGGCTTTCCTCGGCTGCCTGCCTGGCCAGGTCGTAAATCTTTCCGCTGGCTACCCCTGGTTTTGCCGCCTTTTTCATTTTCTCCATGATGTCCAGAGCGACTTCCTGAGCCCTGGACAGGTGCCCCGGGAGTTCCCCAATGCAAAATATCCTGGTCTGGTCTACCATGTACCCTTCATGAACAAATCCGTAATCCACAAGAACGGGCTCGTTTTTGGCGATCGGCTTTTCGCAGGCGCCCTGCGCAAAGGACGGGCCGACTCCTTTTCCTCCTACAGCGCCGTCAAAATAACTGGGAACAATATTCCGGCCGGAACAAATATGAACAAAAACCAGGTCCTGATTAAACCCGCGCACTCTCAGAAAACCGGCATGCCCTTTTTTACGGGAATATGCCTCGACCAACCCTGCCAGTTCCAGTTCGGTGATACCTTCCCGTAAAGTTTCCCTGACCATGGAAAATACTTCGCCATGCAATGCCGCGGCCTCTTTTAAGATTTGAAGTTCATAAGAAGACTTAACCATCCTGACGGTGCGCAGTAAAGAGCTTGCATCAACAATTTCAACCGGGCTGAAAAGCTTTTGATAACGCAAATATTGTACTGCGGGGAGCACGTCCAATTCAAAGCCGAGCGTTTTTAAGGGCTTGTGACTATACGATTGTAAGATCGCAGGCATCTCCCTCAGGCTTTCCAGGCAGATGATATTCTCCAAGCCGGATTCTTCTACAGCACGCTCATAACTTTTCTTTACCAGAAGTACCGGCCTGCCTTCCGCAGGGATAAACAGGTGGGAACGCTGGATCGTCCCTGAAAAATAAAACAGGTCGGCGTTCTGTATGATTACCGCCCCGTCGATATCGCGCAGTTTCAGTAATTCCTGCAGCTTTGCACACCGCTGTTCCAGTTCTGATTTAGGAGTAAAGCGCAAATTAAAACCTCCCCATCCCAAAATAATTTATTTTTTCTTAATATATTAAACATAGTTATATCCAACTGATTATACCATTAATAATTACTTTGGATCATGCAGGTGAAAACTTTTCATTGTAAAAACAGCCTGAAGAATGTTAAAACCTTACAGTAAGGGTTTTTCGCGAGGCTGCCGTTTATCTGGTTTTGGTGAATTGCCGGCAGAGGGGGCGCGTTTTAGATAGCCTTGGATATTTTTATGCTTTGCTCAACATCTATGGTTCCGTTGCGAACCAGTTCAATAAACAAATTCGTTATCCGGGGATCGAACTGCGTTCCGATATTATTCTGTATTTCTTTCAGCGCTGTTTCAATGTCCAAACCCGCCCTGTAGGGACGGTTTGAAGTTAAAGCGTCAAACGCGTCGATTGTTGAAAGGCATCTGGCCAACAAAGGTATGTTTTCGCCCTTTAATCCCCTGGGATATCCTTTGCCGTCCCACCTTTCGTGGTGCCCTATGACGGCAGGTATGACGTGATTTAAGGATGGCAGGTGCTTAATAATGGTAATGGACATCTCAACATGCTTTTTGATAATTTCCATTTCTTCTTCGGTAAGCCTGCCGATCTTGGTAAGTATGCTTTCCGGTATTCCTATTTTACCTACGTCGTGCAATAAAGCAGCCTCCCTGATTATTACCAGGTGCGACTTATCCAGGTCCAATGCGCCGGCGAGTATTGTCGCGTATCCGGCGACTCTCTGGGAATGGCCGAATGTATAATGATCCTTGGCGTCGATTGCAGCTGTCAGGGCATAGATAGTGGCGGCATAGGAGGGTTTGAGGCCTTCCTCGCTTGTATCGTAGAGTTTAACTGAAGAAAAAACCCTTGGGGTATAGATGACTGTTTGATTCTTACCCTGGTTTTTGGCAGTGTACATGGCCAGGTCGGCGCGTTTTAACAGTTCCTCGGCATTTGGCGCGGCGTAGGGGTAAGTACAGACGCCGATACTGGCCGTTAGGAAACGCTGAGTAACATCTGTACTGTTAAAAAAAGTCCTCTGTATTTCCAAGCGGATCTTTTCAGCAATATCAAAAGCTCTTTTTGAATCAAAGTAAGGCAGCAGGATAGCAAACTCCTCTCCGCCATAGCGGCAGACAATCCCTTTCTGCCCGACTATCCTTAACATTATTGAAGCAACCAGTTCAAGCGCTTTGTCCCCTTCGATATGACCGTACAGATCGTTAAACAGCTTGAATAAATCCAAATCAATCATCAGTAAAGAAATCTCTGACGCGCCAATTTTAGCCATCTGTTCTGACAGGGCTTTGCGGAAGTACCTGTGGTTATACAACTGGGTAAGGCTATCTGTTAATGCTTCGGACTGGGCGTTGGTATAGAGCCTGGCGTTGTCAAAGGCAACCGCGGTAGAGGAGCCGAGATAAGCCAGCAGATCCAGATCATCCAACGTGTATGCCGTATTATTCACCTTTCGGGTCAGCATCAGGATGCCGATTAAGTCATTTCTGCTTTTCATTGGGATGATGACCTCAATATCCAGGTCGTAGAATATTTTTTTCTCTTTCTCCCACATAGACTTGAAGAAAGGAAGAGAATATAATTTTTCCCTTGAAAGGCCCGCGTTATTGCTTTCCAACCATTTGACAAGCGGGTTGTCGTAAGAAATCTGAAGTTCAGGTTTAAATATCTGGGAAGAGGTTCGGTACACATAATAATGTTGTTTCTCTCTATTATTGATCAATATAAGTATGTGCTTTGCATGAATAGCCATCTGGATGGCTTCAATAAACTCCCTGGATATATCGTCCAAATTGAGATTGTTGGAAATATTAGCGCTGAAGCTTCTTAACGCCTGTCGATGCGAATATTCCGCTTTATAAAACATTTTATCTGTCACAATACGGGTAAACCTGTACAGAGGCTGGAAGGCAACAGCCACAAGGAGCGCAGAGAAAGTGGTAAAGTACGGCATTAAATTTTTGCTTGTATTTCCCAAATGTTTTTCAACAGAGAAGACAGCATATATGTAAAGGCCGGTGAGAATCAGGGCAAAAGTGGAATAGACAATTCCTTTTGTGAGGATAAACCGTAGTTCCAGCATGCGGGACTTATAGATTGCTATAATGATCAGAACAGCGTTTATTAAAGAGGCCAGTATATCCACGGGGTATTTCCCTATTGCCGGGATGATATTGAAAAGGACACCTACGAACATGATCAATACACCAAAAGTAATCAGAGCAATCCGCCCGTGGGTTATGCCGCCGCGGCGAAAACTCATTCCCGCCTTCAACAGAATTGTAAGAATTAAAAGGAACATTAAAATATAGATTGGATAGGCCATTACACCCAGGGAATAGGAGAATTCAACCGAGGTAAAGCGCCTGCCGTTTTCAACTGCCGGATGTGTAATAATGCTTGCTTTGGTGACTACAAAACCCATAAAATCAACCGCGATGGCGGCGGCGGTCATACTGCCCCAGAGTATAGTACTGAAGTTATTTAAGGTGTTTGTAAATATCGATACAAAATAGTAGAGGAAAAACGGAACAGCAAACATTCCCGCAACCATTACTTTGTTCCAAAAGAGCACCCCGGGATATAACTGCAGCCTCATAAACAATGTGGACGCGGTCCAGACAATCAGAGCGGCTAAAACGAGCATGAATGTACGGATGTATTTATCCTTCTGGGAAATGGAGAAAAAAACCATTAACAAGCAATAGCTTAATAAGGCCCCTATCGGCACTGCCCAAAAGAATAACTGTAAAAGCGGCATTAAAATACCTCTTTCCCACTTCCGCTGCGGGCGGCTTTTAAAATCTCTATGACATCAAAAGGGGACGGGTTCATTTTTCTTAAATTTCGGCCGTTTGCACTGCAATACTGGCCTATTGTGCCTGCAGGTATAATGGAAACCATCAGGGGGTCAATACCAAGAAGTGATTTTAAATCATTATAATCGGTATCCACATACCGGAAATATATTGAAAGGTGTTCTTTTATAATGTCTTTTGTTATCGCACCCTGTAATCCGTCGGCGCCAACCTCGACATAAAGATGCAAAAAAGCCCTCTTGTATTCATCGAATTCTTTGACGGCAAACCAGTCCGTTATATTAAGTTTGGAAAGCTCCAGAGCCTCCGTTATTGTTCCTTCGGAAATGCGTGTAAAGCCTGCAATGTCTATAATTCTTGGGTCGCGATCGACATAAGCGAACTGTGGCAGCTGAATACCGTCTTCTTCATTGCTCAGCGACAGGCACTTGAAAATATCGCCCATTCTATACCGGGCAAAGGCCCCTCCTTTAAGATTTGAGATAACAAGTTCATACTCGTTTCCTGCCACAAGCTCGTCCATCAGATATGTATTCGGTATGTAAGACGGGTCGTCGATATTCTTTTCTATCTCAGATTTAGGTATAAACTCGTAAAAACAAACATCAGGGAAAAATACCAGGCCGTTCTTGCTCCATGTTTCAGTCGCAATACAGGTAGGCTCGGTGCCCCCGAAAATCTCCAGGGGTTTGACACCCCAGTAGTATTCAATTTTCTTTTTTAACATTGAAGTGTCCGTGCCGGCGCAAATTAATCCTTTGAGGGTCCAAATATCCCTGGGCTTTATTTCACATTGCTCCTGTTTTCTTTTTGCCCAGGCTTTCAGAAGGCGATAATTCATTTTAGGGGAGTTTTTAAACACATTAATTCCACCGGAATTGCCTCCCGATGAAAATGATTCGCTTATTTTAACTATTACGCTGCTCAAGCCGAAAAACAGGTCTATGCCCTTTTGCAACCCCATTTTTAAGCCGGTCTTGTTTCTTTGTCCGAAACTCATTTTTTCAGCCTCTTTTGTAGACGGCAAAAAGTTGATGGAGAATTCATCGGAGATGACGTAAGGCACAATCCCAGTTAGGTAGGGCAGAGGCGCCATGCCATAGAGGAAATTTTCCCTTCCTCTTAATGTAAACTGACCTTTTTTATTGCTGGTGGCAAGAATCATACATGTGATAAAGCTGCTTTTATGACATTTAAGCATGCTTTCGGTATAGGGAGCAACTTTGATCGGGTTTTTGCCGCCTTCCCAAGTGGTTTCAATCCAAAGTATGGCTCTTGAAGGGAGTGCTGATTCAATTTTGGGCAATAATAGATCGGCATAATCCTCATACCTGGTAAGTGGAACAACCTGTCTGTATTCATCAACGGTTGACGGCTTTTTACCTTTCATAATGCGCCTGCCAAGCTCGCAGTTTGAATACAGTTCAATTTGTTCGATCAAGAGACGTTTTTGGATTGCCATATATTCAAATATGGAGAAATCCAAAAACCCGCAATGCTCCTGCCAAATATCATCGTATTGTTTTTTTTGGAACTTTTGGTCCAGGGTCATGGAAATACCTCTTATATCAAGGTGGCCATGCATTTTCTGATACTGTTCAGATTGGGAATCAGAAATGGCGCTTTATCTTTATACTGTTCGTAATCATTCAGGGTTTTGGGGAAAATCCAGCGGTCCTGAATATATGCGTGAATAATATCCATAACTGTCCAGACAATCCCCGCCAACATCATCATCGTTTTACCGCTAGCCAACCAGAGAAAAAGATAAAAAAAGAAAAACCATATTACGCCGGGATGTCTGCAAAGCGCATACATTCCGGTGTCGATAACCGTGTTCGTATTTTTTAATTCACAGTATGTCTTTCTAAAAGGCAAAGCAAAAAACAAAGTATAAACAACGAGCAGAAGGGATATGGCAGAAAGCGTTCCAAAAAGGAACCTTGAGGATAAAGGTACATTCCATTGGGGGTAGCTGCCAAAAATTATCCCAATTGTAGAAAAACATAAAAGCGCAACGCCGATGGGAAAACAGAAAGTAAAACTTTTATTATAATAAAAAAGTTTGTTTAAATCAAAAATAAATAATAAGGCGAACGCAAAACAACCTATTGCAATAAAGGTCATAATTTCATCACCAGAAAATATTTTAAGGCGCCCAAGCTAAAAGGCGTACGGTTGCTTATATCCTATATTACAGTTATTATCTAATAAGTATAATTAAGGCAATATTTTTGGCACAAAAATATATTTAAGATTATTTCGATATATTTCGATATATATTTTCCATTTCCTGCATTTTTAAAAACATTTTTCCATTCAGGAAAGCGCCAGACATTGCAGAAGGAATGCTTCTGATATCTCATTTTCTTGGATTGGAGATGCTTAAGACAA
>DMDI01000274.1:0-4289 GCA_003445555.1 Desulfotomaculum sp.
TCAGGCAGGGCCTCTTTTCCCAATCCTAAAAAAGAACCCGGGGATAACCTCTCCGGGTTTCTTTCTTAAGAAGCAGATTGATGCAGCATTTCCGCATTTCTCAAAGCCCGGAGTGACGTTATAGCCTTTGAACCAGGGCTCGTTTTTTATTGCTATTTTTCAGGTTAGAGGGTATTATTATAGGCAAAAGATTAAAAAACAAGGAAAAAATCATTTGGGGGTTTTACCAAGATGAGTTCTTTTGTCTTATCAGATTACCTCAATCAGTGTATGGCTCAGGCCATGTACGATAAACTAGAAGACGGTACTTTTGCCGGGCGAATTCCTGTGTGTACAGGCGTAGTCGCATTTGGAAGAACATTAAGGGAGTGTGAAATGGAGTTGCGTTCCACATTGGAAGAATGGGTCCTTCTGGGATTAAAACTACGGCATACATTTCCAGTTATTAACGATATTGATCTTAATCAGGAGCCTCGTTATGAGCCGCTGGGCACCTTGTAAACGTCATGATTTCATCAGTCATCTTCGTAAACTGGGGTTCAAAGGACCTTTTCATGGTACACGCCATCAATTTATGGTTTATGGAGAACAACGCTTAAGCATTCCCTCCAATACTGAGTATTCGGTCCCGCAACTAAGGATGATGTTAGAAGAAGTCGAAAAGATAATTGATCGGGAAATTAGTTCCGAAGAATGGGGACAGTTATAACGACCTCTCTTGATGTGGCCGATGGGCTCTCATGCCCTAACCCAATTTTCGAGCCCAAGGCCCTCAACTCGCTCAAATGGATTTCTGCAAAGTATAAGACTTCCCCTTGAATCTGTGGTAATATGAATATATCCTGATATATTAGGGAGGGTTTATGCGTGTCCTACATTAGCGAGGCAGAACTGCCAGGCCTTGGTAAAAAGTACCAATTAAGATTAGGAGACGGCGGGCAAATAATAGTGATTATTCATGATGACGGCAACAGGGAAATCTACTATTTCTCTAACGATGCCGACGAACCGATTTTCTCTGTATTGCTTTCCGATCAGGAATCCCGCCAGTTGGGCTCGATAATAGGGGGAGCCTTCTACCAGCCCAGGACCCTCGAAAAACTGGGCACCGTTGTGTCCGGGCTAAGCATCGAATGGCTCAAGGTAAAGGAAGACTCTGGAATCAGAGGCAAGAGTATCGGCGAACTGGGTTTAAGAAAAAATCACGGCATTAACATAGTTGCGGTTCTGGAAGACAAAGGCAGGGGCGGTAAGGAAACGGTCAGCATTAATCCGGGCCCTGGCTATGTATTTCAACCCAGGCATATTATAGTCGCGGCCGGAAGGAAAGATAAAATGATCAGCTTTGAAGCAATGTTCGAGGGGAAGAGTTAGTTTGACCTCGGATGTCGTTTTAAATGTCGGTTTGGCCTTTGTATTTATTTCCATAGCTTCATGGCTCGCATCCCGTATCAAGTTTTCTTCCATTCCATTTCTTATTCTTTTCGGGATGCTGGTCGGCCCTAATGCCCCCGAAATTCAAAATTTTTCTTTAAAACTTATAAGCCACACCGAGTCCATTGAGCTGCTTGCAAGACTTGGTGTGCTGCTGCTGCTTTTTTACCTAGGCCTTGAATTTTCCGTGGGGAAACTGGTAGAAACGGGGAAAATCTTATTTAAAGGCGGAATTTCGTATGTGGCTTTAAATTTTTTAAGGGGCCTGGGGTTTGGGTGGATTTTCTTTAATACCTGGACTGAAGCGATGATTTTCGCCGGAATAACGGGAATATCAAGTAGCGCGATTATTACCAAGCTGTTGGTGGACTTAAAGAGGGCCGCCAACCCGGAAACCGAACTAATCCTCGGAATCATGGTTTTTGAAGATGTTTTCATGGCCATGTACCTTTCCATTCTTTCGGGAATGGTATTGGCAGGTGGTTTAAGCACCGGGCAGGTGTTTTTAAGAATAGCAATTATATTTATCTTTATCATTTCAGTCATTGCTTTAGGGCGCCGCTTCGGGAAACTAATCGAAAGAAGGTTAAACACCGGGAGCGCCGATTTTTTTTCTATCGCAATATTTACCATGCTCTTACTCGCAGGTATCCTTGCTGAAGAAATTTACCTCGCCGAGGCAATCGGAGCGCTAATGCTGGGCCTTGTCTTAGCGGAAACAGTACACAACCACCGTATTATTCAAATGATCACTCCGATGCGTGATTTATTTGGAGCATTTTTCTTTTTCTCGTTTGGTATGACCATTGATTATAATACTTTTGGTGAAGTGGTTGTCATAGCGGCAGCTGCTGTGCTGATGACCGTTATAGGTAATATTGTTACCGGTTTGATAGCTTCCTGGCTAGCAGGCTATAAAAAGAGAAGAGCGGCCAATGTTGCCTTCACAATTATTGCCCGGGGGGAGTTCTCCCTTATTGTGGCGAGCTTTGCGGCGGCGGCGGGTTTAAATAAACAACTGGCTGCTTTTGCCGCCCTTTACGTACTGGCTTTGGCTTTTATAAGTCCTGCTCTGGCCAAGAACACAAAGTTTTTTTATGAGTATTATGAAAAAGTTAAAAACTCATTCAAACGGCCCCAAAATCACACCCTGCCCGGCGGTTAAACACGTAGAAGTAATTCCTTGCTTGGCTGGTCAAGATGTAGTTGAGACAGCGGTTTAGGATAGCCAAAGAAATAGAAACGGAAATCCGGCAAGTTGGATTCAGCAAAATTGCTCAAGCAGATGAGCTTTCTTTTTGGTATACTATAAATAATAGGGGAATACCTATGGCCACGGATGTTGCCTTTTCACTGGGGTGCTTAATTGATACTCCATTACAGAAGATTGAAGGCACGTTGTACCCGCTGGTATCATACTTTATAATTCCGTTATTTGCTTTAGCCAACGCAGGAGTGGATGTTGCGGAAGGAACAAAAGCGGCCTTTTTTATGACCCCGGTAACTATTGGAGTAGTCACCGGTTTACTGCTGGGAAAGCCACTTGGAATCGTGCTGTTCTCGTGGCTAGCGGTAAAGGGCCGCTTTGCCTTACTTCCAGAAGAAGTTTCTTGGGCCCAAATATGCAGCGTTGCATGCCTGGCAGGTATCGGCTTTACTATGTCGCTCTTTATCAGCAACCTAGCTTTTGTCGATCCCTTGCTAATTCAGCAATCTAAAATTGGCATACTAGCGGGATCTACCGCTTCAGCTTTGCTAGGAACAGCTATACTCTGGCTGGGATCGCTAAAAAGCCAACGATGAACGGTTAACTCCAAATTCCTTGCTAATGAAAGAATTGATAAACTTCAATAATTGTTACCGCTAACAGAATATAGTATAATATTTTATAGGTGGTCAAGGTGCAAATTTCTCAACTTGTCTGGAACGAAGACATTATTGAACACATCACCCGGCATAACGTCACACCCGAGGAAGTCGAGGAAGTATGTTTCGGCAACCCGCTAATCTTAAAAAGCAAGCAATCTACAAAGGGACTAAATACCCTTTATTACGCTATGGGTCGAACTGACTCGGGACGGCATCTTTTCAATGTATTTACTTACTTCCAACGCGGCCGGGCAATGTTAATCACCGCCCGCGACATGGACGACATGGAACAAGTTGAAAGAAAATACTACCGAAGGAGGGTTGAAAAATGACCCTACAAAACAAAATTCCTAACTTTAAAACGATCGAAGAGGCCAGGAAATTTTGGGAAGAACATTCTCTGGCTGATTTCGCCGATGAACTAGAAGAAACTGACGATGTTCAGTTTGTTAAGAGAAACAACCTGATCGTTTCCCTTGACCTGGAAAGAAGGGATTTAGGGCGACTATACCATCTGGCAAGGAAAAAAGGAGCGACAGTTAACAACTTAATTACTCTCTGGGTAAAGGAACGGCTAGCAGGCAAGTAGGGACGGTTTTTGCTTGACGGACGGAAATTTTAACATTCTAGGGACACCATACTGAATTTTCGTAAACATAATTGAGTATGGTGTCCCTAGAATATCATCCAGTTGCTGAAATCTTTTCCCGGCCGGAGGGGCTGGAGTTAAGCAGCTGATTTATATCCCCTTTATAAAGTTAAAATTCCTTCCGGGTTACGTACTACGCGAAGTATATTTTCTTCTCGACCATTCAAAGCATTGATGTATATAAGAAAGGTGTCTTTGCCCAACTGGCCTTGAAACTCATAAGTTAACTTTTCCTGCTCTGGTCCGGTTGGAATTACTACTAAACGCCCATTTGTTCTTACTTGCAGGCGGGGGCTTAATTTTTTTCGGGCCTGGGGAACCGTTAAACGGGGGGGCC
>DMDI01000274.1:4430-7184 GCA_003445555.1 Desulfotomaculum sp.
TCCGGGCCTGGGTAACCGTTAAACGGGGAGGCAGGAGTTTACGTTTGTGATGGGTCATAAAAAAGGCGTTGGCTTCAAATCCAACCACTTCTCCGGTATCCAAAGCAACGGTAACCTTCACCTGGTCCGGATAAAGGACCACTTTATCCTGGGTCGCCGCAAAGTTAAAAATAATCATCCCGCCGATGGTCTCAAAATAAACCGGAACCATATCCTTATATCCCCGCTCCTCTAAATAACGCCGGGCTATCTCCCTGGCCCTAGCCAGGCTTATTTGAGGCCGGTTTATTTTTCGGTCCCTGGTCAACCATAAAACCCGGCCGCCTTGCTGACTGACGGCCAGGGTAACCCTGTCCTCTTTTGACCCCAGGGGACGCGAAACCAACTCTACGCGGTAAGCCGGGATTTTTCCGCGGTCTAAGTTTATCTTTTCCGCCCGATATTTACCGTTGGATGATTGCCGTTCTACAAATGTTAGCGCAATTGATTGAGCACGCGGCGCACTGATTCTGTCGCCGGTTATGGCCCTGGGTTTTCTTTTTTCTAAGTGTTCGGAAAAGGGTCCGTCGTAAATCAGTACGGGCAAATCTTCCATGTGTTTTTCTATATCATTAAAACTAGTCATGGCTAGCCTTGGTTTTTCCCGCCGGATGGCCCCGGACGTCCCTTCTTTTAACTCACTTAAATATAATTTTCCCTGGGTGAGTTGTTTTTCTAAATCAGCCAGTTCCGTATTCAGACTATCGGCCTTTTTGTACAAGCGGTTTAAGGTTTCCCATTCTTTTTTTGTTTTAACCCCTGGTGTACCGGTCTCAAAAAAAGAATAAGCGTAATCCCCCACCTGGGTGAAAAATTTACTTGTCCGGACCATCGTGGTATCAGGTAAAGGAAGTTGGGTTAAGTTAATTTGCGCGGCCTTGGCCCGCTGCCATATCTCCATAAAAATAAGGCGGTCCTGGCTTGGCGCTTCGGCCACTAAAATTTTTGATAAAAGTACGGTCAGGTACTGCACATTTTCGGTAAGTTCGTAAAAAGTACGGTAATAATTATTATTTAAGGTAACCTCCAACTGACGGCGTTCGGTGGACTGCCGGTAGCCCCAGAATCCAACACCGGTTAAAACCACCAAAAAGCCAATTATAAATAAAAACCAACGTTTGTCTTTCATATAAAAAATCTAAACCCCTTTCAAATCGGAGGATAAAATAAAACTTTATTACCGGGCAAAAACATGCCGCCCAATCTGGGAAATTATATTCTTGGTCCATACCCAGGGACTAATAGCCTTAGACGGGTTCCAAAAATAAAGCGCTCCTCCGGTTGGGTCCCATCCACTCATGGACAGGGCCGCTGCCTGCAAAGATTCCTGAGATACCGGCCGGTTGTACTGGCCATTGGCTACGGATTCAAAAGCATGTGGCTGATAAATAACCCCGGCTAAGGTATGGGGAAATAAAGCACTACGCAAACGGTTAAGAATTACCGCCCCCACCGCCACTTTTCCCGCCAAAGGTTCGGTAGCCGCTTCCCCTTCTACCACCCGGGCCAAAAGGTATATTTCATCCCGGTTCGATACGCCCCGCGATACCCCAACTGATTCACGGTAGGAAACACTTTCCTCAGGGGAGTATCCCAGCGCAGACCAGGTGTTTGCCCCTACTACTCCATCGGGCACCAGTCCATTTAGTCTTTGAAAATTTATTACCGCTTGCTGAGTTGTGTTGCCAAACACGCCATCTACGCGGCCGCGGTAATACCCCCAATTTTTTAACTGCTGTTGCAAAAGGGACACATCAGTACCGCTGCTGCCCCAATATAAAGGACGCTCCTGAGCAAAGGCATAGCTCGTTCCAAGCAAAGTCATAATCATTATTACCGCTAAAATTATAAAAGCAAATTTTGTTTTCAAGAATTTCACCCCGTACCTATGTTTGATTAATTTTCAGCTTCTTTTATTCTTTTATTTCTAGAGTTTACAAAAAAGTTAATTTATATGTATAAATTAAAAACCTACCGGCTACTCAACCCTTTTTCCTTTTTCATAACCTTCCTAATCATATTCGTTATGATCGTTGAGTAACCGATAGGTTTTAAACTTACCTAGGACAATCCCCACCCTCCCTTCCCTCCTCCTTGAAGGGGGAGGGTTGGGTGGGGATAGGACCTGAACTACAACTCCGGCCACACCTGAGTTGCCGGAAAGCCAACGTTTCAGGCTAATATAGGGCCTAAATTTCACTATTTCAACTGTTTAAACACAACCTCTTGGCCTGGGTAAGCCAGCCAGTTTGCAGGCCCCTTTTGCCGGACCGGCCGGAAACAGTTCATAAATTTTCCTTAGGCTGCAACCTGTATCCCGACACAGCTTTCTAATTAACGGGGCTACTTGAAACTTCTGATAATATTCCCGTAAATAATAAATAATTTTCCAATGGTCGTTAGTCAGGCTATTAATACCTTCCAAACACGCTATCTCTTGGGCAACCTCCTCATCCCACTGTTCGGGATTAATAATAAACCCCTCTTCGTTTAACTCTACCTCTTTACCGGCAATTTTAATCGCATTTATTACCTGCATTAATTTAACGCTGCCCCCCCAAAAAAATTAAGCTTGTCCAGGCTAGTCATAAATATTAGGGGGCACTCAACTCAGAAGGTAATTTTTTTGTTTCAATCCCTCTTAGGCTAGCTAAAAAAGCAGAAACCTTCATGAGTTGAGTGCCCCCTTAACTGGTGACCCCACCGGGATTCGAA
>DMDI01000230.1 GCA_003445555.1 Desulfotomaculum sp.
AAAGATGTGGTTACCAAAGTTTCTATGGCTAAATACTGGATTTCTGAGATGGTTAACCATATAGCTTATCACGGATTACAAATTCACGGCGGTTACGGTTACATGGAGGAATATCCCATTGCCAGGTTTTTCCGTGACGTAAGGTCCCTGACTATTGTGGCCGGTACAACGGAAGTAATGAAACTGATTGTGGGGCGTAATCTTTTAAAGGAATAGTATGTGAATTAGAAACTTTTTTCATAATAATTTTTCATAGGACACCGTTTGAGATCAACTTCCCCGCAGGCGGGTCACCCAGCTTTATATAAATAAACTTGAGATAATCTGCGGTAAAGTTGCATTTTCGGCAGTTCAGTTCCATTTTATAATTGTCTCTTACTAAAATACCCTGGTGTAAGCCAGGGTATTTTAGTTTATCTTATAAAGCTAACGGGTTCTCTTTAAGCAATTTTTTCTCCGGCAATGGGTAAAGATAGGGCGTACGCCTCCGTCACCTTAATGATTCCAACGGCTTGGGGAGTAAGAGATAATCCCATACTTTTTAATTGTTCAACGACCGGTATGGTAACCTGGTCGTAAATATCTCCGGCGGTTTCCCACTTCAAAAATCTCCCCTTAACCTGGTAGCCTTCTAAAGGCGGTTGAAAAATTACTATGGCCGCCTGCCGGGTTGTTTCAATGTTTCGTTTTGTTTTTCCCGCAAAAAAACAAGCGTAAGCCAATGTTTCCTCATCCACTACTTTTATGGAACCAATGGGGACCATATTTATACTCTTTTGTTTATCGGCGGTAGCCAGCATTTTTACGCTTTGCGGGTCTTCTATAGCGGCAATAACATCTTCAGATAACTGGGCCATAATATTCCCCCTTAAACATTTATTTTTTTAAGCTATTTTTACTCCCGGGTTATTTAAGCTGGCTGAATATATTTCTTCCACTTTGCCAATGCCTACTGCTCTTATCTGCATTTTTATTTTGCTCCAAACAGCTTCGTTAAACTGCTCGGCTAAAGGGCCGGTTTCTTGAAATTCTTGAAAGGCGCATTTTAACTGGTAGCTTTGCATTTGAGGAGTAAAGACCGTGACCGTAAAGTTTTTTGTTTGGAGTAAATTATCTTTTGTTTTGCCTAGTTTAAGGTCGCCAAAAGCAATGGTTTCTTCGTCTAAAGCAGTTAGGGTTCCTACTACCACCGCATTTAGTACCCCTGCTGGATTAATGGTAGCTAAGCACTTTAAAACCCCTTCGTTTGCTACGGCGTCAAGTACTTCCTTGGGCATTTTGGCCATCTTCAGCTCTCCTTTAAAATAAATTATTTTTCGTCAAAACCTCTGGCTACCCGTACGTACTGGTTATCGGCCATATGCTCACTAACGTTAGTCCGGATCCGGTCCAGCTCTTTAAATTCAGGACATTTTTCCGCACTCAGGTATAGAGTAACTTCCTTGCCAATGCCGTCGTCATCTAAAAAGGCGTTACAGTAGCCCCCGTCTTGGGCCGCGTTAGCGGAACTGATAATAAAATGCACACATTCTCCGCATCTTTTCATTTGAACAATACTCCTTTCTTCCAAAGTGGTTTGTTGGTTTAAGGAGAGGTACCTTTATATGTTTAAAGGTACCTCTCCTTTTATTTAATTGTTAGAGCGTTTGAACGGTACGGGCAATAATCGTATCTTGGGTCTTTTTGTTTAATTCTACAAAGTGAGCACTGTAACCGGCTACCCGGACGACTAGCTCATTGTATTTTTCCGGTTCTTTTTGGGCGGCGTACAAGGTTTCATTGTCAATCATGTTAAACTGAACGTGGTTAATGCCTAAGTCCGCCCAGGTTTTAATATAATTTAACCATAACTCAAACCCTTTGTCTCCAACTAATTGAGAAGGATTGAGACGCTGATTTAACAGGGAGGCCCTGAACATAGTGGTGTGATCCAGCTTGGACACTGACCTTAAAACGGCCGTAGGTCCTTTTTTGTCTAAGCCAGCCCCGGGTGAGCAGCCTCCGTCATACATTGTGTCGCCTAACCTTCTGCCGTTTGGTAAGGCCCCAATTCTCGTTCCTCCGACTACGTATCCGGAAATGTTTTGCGGCAGAATAGACCAGGGGGTGCCGCTCCATTCAACAGCCGGCCGGCAGGCCTGGTCAATAAAGTCACGGTGCCAGCGTACCACCAGTTCATCCACGTAATCATCGTCGTTGCCCCACTTGGGAGCCCGGACAAAGTCCATGCGCATTTCTTCGCGGCCCTCCCAGCTTGTCTTTAAGGCTTCAATAAGTTCCGTCATGGTATACTTCTTTTCCTCAAAGACCAGCTTTTTCGCGGCGGCTAGACCATCCTGCATATCCATCCAGCAAAAGTAAGAAAACCAGGCGTTTCCTCTTTCCTTAGCTTTACCTGAATTTTCACCGGTTTCTACGCACCGCTCAAAAGTAGCCGAGCAAAAAGGTTTGCCAAACTCGTTCATCTCCACCTTACGGCAAATATGTCTTACCCGGGCGGTTTCCCACATGGTGTATTTCATCTGGGCCAGAGTAGCCTGGTAAAGCTCTTCGAAGGCAGTAAATTTGCTGGCGTCCCCGGTCTTAGGGCCGGCCTGCATTTTACTTACCGGGTCCCAGCCATTATTTAACGCCAGCTCCATGGCTTTGGAACACAAAGTCATGGCGTTGGCGTAGCGGATAGGCTGGGCGCCGTACTTAGTTGTAGGACAGGGAGACATACATGCCTGGTGGACCCAGGTACGGGCCTCCTCAATGGGGTGCTTGGACCAGTTAACAATATTAGTAATTAACACTGGGTCGTTACGCATGGATGGATAACCTAAACCGTGCCGGATACATTCGAATACCTGGCGCAGGGTTTGAACCCGGGCCTTAGGATGGTAACGGAAGCCATAAGTTGGGTCGGCTACCCGGACCAGGCGGGCGGCTTCTAAAATGGCGTCGGTTAAATCGTTACAGGCGTCTGAACCATCTTCCGGCTTTACCCCTCCAATGGTCCAGACCCATGGTCCAGAACTGCCCTGCATAAGTTCACGCTGGTTTCGTCCAAGACTCCTTGTTGTTTCGTAAGCCCGGATTAACCATTCGCACACGTAGTCAAGAGCATCCTCTTGGACGATATTTTTTTCATCGGTAACATCCTTTTTGTAGTAAGGGTAATACCAGTAATCGGGTCTGGCCGGCCAGGCCGTGTAAGGCATTTCGTACTGCCTTAAATGATGGAAAAGCATATCAAATTGAATGGCTTCCCAGAGATGCTCGGGCGGTTCAGCCGGTATTTTGGCGCAAGTTTGAGCAATCCGAAGCAGTTCCTCTTTTCTTTGGGGGTCGGTTTCAAAGTTTTCAGCGATAATTCTGGCCAGGCGACTGTACCGTTTAGCCCACTTAATGCCGGCCTCCAGGGTAATTTTCATGGCTTGCCAATTGTCCATTTTATCCATCCAGGGGAGCTGTTCAGGGGCGTTAGGCACATCCTCATGGAGTTTTTGGTGGGCCAGGGCCAGGTTTTCGTTAATTTGTTTAATAATGGCGTTATAGCCTTTTAAAATCCAATCATATTGAGGGGTGGGGTTTTCATTAACGCTGTTATGAGCATTACCGGTATGGGTAATAGCCAGTGCCGCGTTCATTTTTTCCCGGCGGGTCATATACCTTTCGCATTTAGTTTCAAAGGTACGGGGCTTCCACCAGTCAATAGCTTTTTTTACTTCTTCCCGGCTCATGTTGCGCGGGTCATCAATTAAACCTGTGCGGTCATTAAAGGTATCCTCATTTAAGCTGTAGGACATAATTGGCGTCCATTCGATCATATGGGGGGCTGACCCCAGATAGCCAACAATACGGGAGTGGTCAATAATGAAAACGGGCACCTTTTCCAAAAATTCGGCGTAGGCTCTGGCCCGCGTTAAAATAAAGGGTTCCGTAGCCGCCAGGGGACGTTGAAATACATCCGTGAAAACTTGCAGCATTAAGGTATCCCATTTAATCCCGGGCTGGTAAACAGCCCCTTTGGTAGCTTTTGGCCAGCACGCTTTCCTTAAATAATCAATCCGTGATGTACGAGCCCTTTCGGCCCACCACCAATATTCTCTTTTTTCTAAGTGCTCCTGTTTAGCCTTCTCTTTTTCCTCAACCGCCGTAGGCATTTTTTTAACCTCCTTAAAATTTAAGATTTTAGTTAACCTTTTAATTAACTTATTATCAAATTACCTGTTTTCAACTTTTTGAACCAACCATCAGCCCATGCTTCTTACCCGTCCCACCTCATTTCTGGTAAAGCTTTAAGTTAAGTCAGGCTTAAATTTTATCACCTCCTTTTTTCAAAACATACTATAATTTATAGAAACTTTAAAAACTTATTTATATTAATACCCTTTTGCTTACTAATTTTAAAATTAAGCCTTCTTTCTGTCAATACTATTAAAATATTTTCTCAAAATTAACTTAGATGAATTTTCTGATATTTCGCTAAACTTTGAACAACACTAGTTTAACCCATCATTCCAAGCTTGTCAATACATTTTTTTAAATAATTTTTTTTAAATAATTTTAATTTTTTAATTATTCCCCTTTAAAAATCGGCTTTCGTTTTTCCAAAAAGGCTTTTTGGCCTTCTCCGGCATCACGGCTAAAATTAATTTGAGCTATAATTTTTTCTAATTCAACTTTAGTACCTTCATCAGGCTTAGTTAAATAACTTAGCTTCTTAAGCATTTTTTTTGTGCCCCGCATAGCCAAAGGAGAATTTTCTTCCGCTAATTCACGAGCCAGTTCATAGACCGCCCGGGGAAGCTTTGCGGCCGGCAGTACCTGATTGACTAAACCAATTTCTTTGGCTCTATGAGCCTTAATGCAACTCCCGCTTAAGAGAATCTCTTGAGTTGCCCTAAGTCCCACCAAATTTAGCAAGCGTTGCGCCGCCTCGTAATAATATATCCGGCCTATTTTAACCAGATTAGCCGCAAAAAAAGCGCTATCCGCCGCCAGGCAAAAATCGCTGCATACCACCAAATCCAAACCGGCCCCAATTGCGTAACCATAAACCATCGCAATAACAGGCAAATTACAATTATTTAAGCTTTCCAAACAGTACGTCAGTGCTTTTACCGGCGGGCCCGCTCCGGTGCTTACCGGTGGAACTTCTACCCCGGCGCAAAAGGAACTTTCCCCCGCTCCCCTTAAAACGATTACCCGTAATTTTTTTTGGGCTTCAAGCTGCTGTAAAATATCACCTATAAGCAAAAGGGTGCTTTCATTTAAAGAATTCCTTTTGGGCGGGCGGTTTATGGTAAGGGTGAAAACAAACCCTTCTTCTTCTTTAATAATCTCTTCTTTATTAATTCCCATATTTACTGTCCTTTAAAGTTAGGGTTTCTTTTTTCTCTTAAAGCGGCCACTCCTTCTTTATGGTCCTGGGAAGCTAAAGTTATCGCCTCACACATAGCCGCATGGCCCAACGCCATTTCTAAGTCCATATTTAGTCCCTCGTAAACCTGAGCCTTCATAAGACGTAAGGCAATAGGGGGTCCCGCCGCTATTTTTTGGGCTAAAACCAAAGCTTCTTTGTCTAAATCGGCCGCCGGAACAATTTTATTTAAAACCCCTACCCGCTCAGCATCTTCCGCGCTTAAAGCATCTCCGGTGTACAACAGTTCAAGGGCTTTGCCGGAACCCATAATTCGGGGATATAACCACGTAGCCCCAAACCCCGGAAATAAACCAATTTTTACAAAGCCGCACATAAAGGTGGTATTCTGGCTGCCCAAACGTAAATCACAAGCTAAAGCCAAATCAAAGCCGGCTCCTACGCATACTCCATTAACTACCGCCACGGTTGGTTTTTCTAATTTACGCAGCCCTAAAATTAATTTTTTCGCCGCCACAAATACGTAAGAACGCCGCAATGCTTCCACGTCTTGTTCCCCTAAAACTTCTCCTTCTTTACCCCCAGCCATTAAATCCACGTCGGCGCCGGAACAAAAGGCCTTACCGGCCCCGGTAAGCATTACCACTCTTACTTCTTCGTCAAAAGACATTTCTTCTATAGCGGTAATTAATTCTTCCATCATTTGACGGTTAATGGCGTTTCTTCGTTCGGGCCGGTTTAAAGTAATGATAGCAATTTTTCCCTCTTTTTTAATTAAAATGGTCTCCCCACTCATATTTTACGGCCTGTGCCCCTCTAAAATTACCGGGGAAAGCCTTTCACCTCCTTATTTTGCTTTAAGTTGTTTTAAAAAGGTATAAAAATAACTTAAAAAGCCAAGCAATGCCGCAGCAGCAACTATAAGCCAGCCCCCAAAATAGCCATATTGATCCACTATGGCCCCAAAAATAACCGGCAGGATAACAATTCCAGCCCAGGAAATAGTAACCACGATTCCTGACACTGTACCGGCAAGCGCTGTTCCGGCTATTTCCCCGACTAAGGCCATCAAAACACCGTGAAAACCAAGAAAACCTAATCCTAAGAGAGTACTGTAAAGGAATATTAACCCCGTACCTGCTTTAGCCGGCAAAAAATTAATTCCCACTGCCCCTGCCAGGGCTAAAAAACAAATTAAAAGCATGGTTATAACCCGGTTGCCTTTAAAAATACGGTCACTTACCACTCCCCAGCCAACCCTACCCACGGTAGCGGCAATCATTACCACCACCAGGCTTGTTTCGGCTATTACTATTGAGGTAGCGTTTGTATCTTGCAGGTATTTTATTAAAAAGGTGCTAATACAGATCTGACTGCCGGCCAATAAAGGCATCACGACCATGGTAGCCAATAATTCAGGATTTTTAAACACCTTACGCATTTGACCGGGCTTTTTTACCCTTGAAGTCAAAGCAGTTTCTTTTATTGCCAAGGGTACCTCCCGGTATAAAAAAGCGGCTGCCCCAGCTACAATCAACATCAGCAAGCCCATAATGGCCGCGGCTGACTGCCAATCAAAGTGCCGGGTTAAAAAGGGCAGGACTATTGCCCCTACGGCGGCTCCTAACGTAACGCCGGCTTGTTTAATTCCTAAGGCTGTGCCCCGGAATCTGGCCGTAAACCAATACATTAAACCCTTTACCGAAGCTTGATTTAAAATACCGTAACCCAAACCGGCAATCCCGGCTAAAACGGTCAGCGAAAAATAACTATTACATTCATACATAGCAATAAACGGTAAACCCATCAGCCCAAGACAAGCAAGCAGCATTACTTTTGCCCCTAACCGGTCAACCATAAAACCAGAAGGAGTAGCAATAATCACTGAAGTAAGATAAAGTACAGAGGTAAGTGAACCAATTTGAGTATTGGTTAAACCTAGCTCTTTAGACAAAAAGGGGGCTAAAGGCCCCCATGCATACGCACCTATCGACATAATTAATTGAGCTAAAGTAAAAATACCTAAAATAACCCAGCTATAGTTATCCTGGTTTTCTTGATTTTCTTTATTCACCTTTGCCACGGCTTAAAACCTTAAAACAAAGAAGCAGCTTCGTATTCGCCAAATACGCCCCTTAAAACATCGCACATTTCTTGTTCGGTAGCGTAAAGCTTGGCGCACTCAATGAAATAAGGCATCAAGTTAACTTCTTCTTTTTTCGCCGCGGCCTCAAGTTCTTTCAAAGCGCTAGCCACAGCCCGGTTATCCCGGTTTTGCTTTAAGCTGCGCAACTTGGCTATTTGGCCTTCTTCGGCCCGCTCTCTCTTTTTCGGGTCGTACGGATGAGCAACCGTTTGTTGGGGTCTTACGTCAAGTTCGCTTTCGTCCATAAAACAGTTTACGCCTACTACTAAGTCTTCTCCTCTTTCAATTCTTTGTTGGCGTTCATGGGCGCTGCGGGCAATTTCGCGCTGCATATACCCATTTTCGACGGCAGCCACGGCCCCGCCCATGGCCTCAATTTTTTCTAATTCTTTCCATGCTGCCTCCTCAATCTCATCCGTTATGGCTTCTATGTAATAGGAACCGGCCAAGGGGTCGGAAATTTCGGTTAACTTAGCTTCATACTGCAATATCCGGCCCCCGTCCTCTGCCAGTTGAATGGCTTCCATGCTCCAGCCCAATCCTAATGGTTCATCATAAGGCGGAAAAAGATTGGGTGGACCACCGGAAAGGGCCCCGGCAACTCCTCCGATCACGGTCCGGATCAAATTATTTAACGGACGCTGAGCCACCGCTGCCGAACAGCCAATATGGGCGTACATCGGCTGCCTGATTAGCCAACTCCGGGGGTTTTTGGAATTAAACTTTTCCCTTAGAATTTTAGCGTACATCCGGCGGGCGGCTCTTTGAAAAGCAACCTCCCTAAAAAGCTCCATGCTTCCGCCGAAACCGTTAAAGGAAAACCTGGGCGCAAAATCATCAATATCCACCCCGGCTTCTACCCCGGCTTTAAAGTAAGCAATGGCGTTGGCCATGCTAAAAGCTAAATCCTGCACCCGGGTAGCCCCGGCTTCCCGCATATGGTAACCACCAATACTGGTAATATTTATTTCGGGTAAGTGTTGGGTAAAGAAAACCACGCTGTCCCTGAACATCCGAAGGGAGGGACGGGGAGGAAAAATATAAGTGCCCCGGGCTATAAATTCTTTTATGATATCATTTTGGGGTGTTCCTCTGAGCTTAGCTGCGGGAACGCCTCTTTTCTCGGCCAAGGCAATATAAAAAGCGACAAAAATATTAGCGGGAGCATTAATGGTCCAGTTGGAGGCTATCTTGTCTAAATCCCTGTCCCCCGCAAAAGCCTCGTAAATAATTTCAAAATCTTGCAAGCTGTCAACCGCTACCC
>DMDI01000028.1 GCA_003445555.1 Desulfotomaculum sp.
TTTCTTCCGGAAAATCAATATTTACTTCAATTAAAGCCAACAACCCCAATAAACGGTCCATCAATTGGTTAACGGTGCGGGCTAATTCTCCTTTTAATTGACTGGCCGCTAACTTTAAGCTTTCCTCTGTTTTGGCCATGATTACATCTAACACTGCTTCAGCTTGCGTTAGGTCAAGACGCCCATTTAAAAAAGCCCTTTTAGTAAATTCTCCCGGTTCGGCTAAACGGGCTCCTTGCTTCAAAAGCAGTTCTAAGGTTTTCTTAACCGGTAATACTCCGCCGTGACAGTTGAACTCTACCATATCTTCCCCGGTGTAACTATGCGGGGAACGCATTACTCCTAATAAAACTTGATCAATTACTATACCTGTTTCTGGTTCTACCACATAACCATAATAAAGTTTATGTGATTCATTTTCCTTATGCCAGGATATACCTTTTTTTACTTGTTTAAAAATACGTGACGCAATCTCAAAGGTCTCTTGACCACTAACCCGTACAATTCCTATTCCACCTTCCCCTGTCGGAGTAGCTACGGCGGCAATGGTATCAGTTAACATTATCTCCTCACTTCGCGTTACTAGGGGTGTTATATTTAAGGTCCCTGTAATAAAGAAACTACCCCCTTCTTTTGGAGGTTGGAGATTGGAATAAGAAGGATTTTACCTGAAAGGTAAAATCCAACATAAAGTCCAACATCCAATTTCCAACTTCTAAATTGAATTAGCATTTGGCTAATTCCTTTATTTTTCAAACTTCTAACTTCGAAAAGGGGGGTATAATTTGTTTTTATCCACCAATATTATATTATATAGTTACCATTTACCGCAACCCGTATATATTACCCGCTTTAAATACTACTCCTCCTGTTTCTGGGAGAAATAATTACTTTCCGGTAAGGCTCTTCACCTTCACTAAAAGTATAAATATCGCTTCTTACCTGTAAAGCAGTATGAATTATCCTCCTTTCCTGAGCACTCATCGGTTCCAAGACTACCGCTTTCCCTTTTTGCTTTGCCTTATTGGCTAATTTTAAAGCTAGACGTTGCAGGGTCTCCTCTCGTCGCCCACGATATCCTTCAATATCTATAAATACTTTTTTGCGCGTAGAGTTATTTTTATTTGTTTGTAAATTAACCAAAAACTGCAAAGCTTCCATTGTTTCGCCACGCCGGCCGATTAATAAACCTACTTCTGGTCCTTTTAAATCAACAAAAATCCGGTTATCTTTTTCCCAAATACTCATTTCTATCAATAAATCCATCGCCTGGAATATACTATTTAAAAAAAGCTTTACTTTCCTTATTAAAGAATCTTTTACCGCTACTCTAACTTTAGCCGGTTTACCTTTAAAAAATCCTAAGAAACCCTTCGCCGGTTCTTCAATAACCTCAACGACCGTTTCTTCCTCTGTTACCCCTAACTCTATAAGCGCACTATTTACCGCCTCTTTTACCGTTTTTCCCGACTTTTCGATTACCTCCACTTTTTTCAAGTGCCTCCTTTAACCCTTGCGTTTGCCTGTTTACGAGGTATTGTTGACCAATACTTAACACATTAAAAGCAACCCAATATAAAACCAAGCCTGCGGGTACGGTCGTACTTATCCAGATAATAAAAAAAGGCATAACCAGCAACATTGTTTTTTGGGTGGGGTCATTGACGTTGGAAACCATTTTTGTTTGTAGATACGTGGTTAACCCTGATAAAATAGGCAATACTAAATCAGTAGCCTGATGAATACCAATAGCACTCAAGCTGGCCACCCATAAGAACTGGGCGTGAGCACCTTCAACATATTTAAAATTATACAGCGCCCGGTATAGAGCAATTAAAATAGGCATTTGAATTAAAAGGGGCAGACATCCGGACAGAGGATTAATTTTATGTTCTTTATAAAGCTCCATTATTTTCTGCTGCACCTTTTGAGGATCTTTGGCTTTATATTTTTCTTGAATTTCCTTTACTTTAGGCGCTAATTGCTGCATGGCTAGCATTGACTGCATTTGTTTATGGGTTAAAGGATATAAAACTAATTTAACTAGCACCGTAAAAAAAATGATGGCCAATCCGTAATTAGGTAGATCAATCATAACTGTTAAATGATAAAACCAATTTAACAAGGAAACCATGCCGTCAACCAGCGACTGAAACAAAAAACTACCCCCTTTTATTTAACCACCGCAAATTAATCAACCGGATCATAACCACCAAGACAAAACGGATGACAACGTAACAATCTCTTAATAGCTAACAAGACTCCTTTTTTTACCCCGTATTTTTCAATTGCCTGGTAACAATAACTGGAACAAGTCGGATAAAACCTACAACTAGGAGGTTTTAAAGGTGATAAGCATTTTTGGTAAAACTTTACTCCCTTTAATAAAAAATTAATTAACACTAAACCCTCCTTTTTCTTGAGTATTTTTAATTAAACTTAATAAATTAAATTTTAAAGAGTGAAAGCTTTCTTTTGCCGCTCCTTTACGCGCTACAATAACAATATCATAATCTCTTGGAAAAACTGCTTCGTTTAACCGGCAAACCTCCTTTAAAAGACGCCTTAAACGATTTCTCACCACCGCTTTACCTACCTTTTTACTCACTACAAAACCAAAACGTTTTTCTTTATTTAGTTTATTTTTTAAAAAATATAAAACTAATAAACGATTAGAAACATAAAAGCCGTACTTATAAACCCGGCGAAAGTTCTTTCTTTTTTTTAAAGTTAAAATTTTACTCATTTAAAACGATAACAGCATTATTTAATATAAAAATTTATAAATCTAATATTTTTCAAGCCGAAAGTTCCTTCCTTCCTTTATTTCTGCGCCGTTTAATAATATTGCGACCTGCTTTAGTCCGCATTCGCCTTAAAAAACCATGACATCTTTTTCTTTTCCGTACTTTCGGTTGAAAAGTTCGTTTCATAAAAAATAAATACCCCC
>DMDI01000055.1 GCA_003445555.1 Desulfotomaculum sp.
GCCAGCGCCGCAACAGCCTGCGCTCCTCCTACCCGGTAAATTTCCTCCACCCCGGATAGGGCCGCCGCGGCTAAAACATGCGGGTTAACTTTTCCATTTTTCTGGGGCGGGGTAACCAGGGCAATTTCTTTTACCCCGGCTACTTTAGCCGGCAGGGCACACATTAATACTGAGGAAGGGTAGGCCGCCGTACCACCAGGAACATAAATGCCCACCCGGTCTAAGGGACGAACCATTTGCCCTAAAAAAACCCCTAGAGCATTTGTTTCAAACCAGGAATTGGCTTCGGGCAGGCCCGTCTGCCCGGCTAATTGACTCTGGTGAAAGGAGACAATATTTTCCTTTGCGCTTGCTAGAGCAGTTAGATAAGATGAGGATACCTCCTGCTGGGCTGCTTTTATTTCTTCTTTTTTAACCGTTAATTGGGCCGCCGTTAAACTTATCTGGTCAAACTCGCTGGTAAAACGTAAGAGGGCTTCGTCTCCCTCCCTTTCAACCGCGGCGATAATTTCCGCTACTTTTGTTTTTATTTCCGGCGTTATTTTTTCGGGCCGGTGACGGCCAAAAAACCGCGGGAGGAGTTTCTTTAAGACTGGGTCATCACTAGTTATAATTTTTAACAAGGTCATTCCCTCCCCTCAAGGCAAGTAGGGTACGGCACTCAATAAACAAAAATAATACAAACTGCCATTAACGAAGGTTGATGCCATATAATTTTGAAGTTCATGTCTTGGGAAGAATGGCTCTACGGCCAATATCCCGCCGGTAATGCATCCCTTCAAAATGAATAGGTTTAATGCCAGCATACACTTTTGAGATGGCCAAAGCAATATTCTCGGCCGCGGCTGTAACCCCTAACACCCTGCCCCCGGCTGTAACCAGATGACTGTTTTTGAAAGCCGTACCGGCGTGAAAAACTTCAATTCCCTCCGGCGCCTGTTCCAAACCGGTAATTATTTTTCCTTTTTGATAAGCCCCCGGGTACCCCCCGGAAGCTAAAACAACTGTAATCGCGGCTCCATCAAACCACCGGATATTAATTTGAGCTAAACGCTTAGTCAAAACAGCTTCTATAATATCCAATAAATCAGTTTTAAGCAACATCAATAAAGGTTGAGCTTCCGGGTCACCAAACCGGACATTATATTCCAGCACCATAGGACCCCTGGCGGTAATCATTAAACCGGCGTAAAGCACCCCGCGGTAAGGACGCCCTTCCCCGGCCAAAGCCTGAACAGTTGGGAGCAGGATTTTTTCTTTTACTTCCTGAAAAATCTCCGGCGTACATACCGGCGCCGGCGCATAAGCCCCCATTCCTCCCGTATTAGGTCCGGTATCGTTGTCGTAAGCCGGTTTATGGTCTTGAGCCGCCAGCATGGGAATTACCTCTTCCCCGTCAGTAAAGGCCAGAATGCTGGCTTCCTCTCCCGTAAGGTATTCTTCAATTACTATTTGCTCCCCGGCTTCCCCAAAAGCCTTATCTACCAATATCGTTTGTACTGCCTGTAAAGCCTGCTCCTCCGTATGACAAACAATTACCCCTTTACCGGCTGCCAGGCCATCAGCCTTAACCACCCAAGGAGCAGATGAAGAAAGGATATATTTTTGAGCCTTCACGGGCTCATTAAAAACAGCGTAGCTGGCCGTAGGAATATTATATTTGGCCATAATTTCTTTAGCCAAAACTTTACTTCCTTCTATAGCCGCCCCTGAAGCAAGGGGTCCAAAAATATCAAGGCCGGCAGCCATAAATGCATCAACAATTCCCTGGGTTAAAGGGGCTTCAGGGCCAACTACGGTTAAGTCAATGCGGGATGACCGGGCAAAATTTAATAACCCCGCGATATCCTCGGCCGGAATACTTACGCACGTGGCTATCTTGGCCAGGCCGGCATTTCCGGGGGCGCAAAAAATTTTTGGGGCGCGCGGGCTTTTTTTTAATTTCCAGGCCAGGGCATGCTCCCGCCCCCCGCTGCCAACCACTAAAATTTTCACTGTTTTTTAACTCCTTTCTCTTTGGTAATAACCCCCAACCACTAATTAATAGTAACTACTCAGGTTCAGAGGGGCAAAGGCACAGAGGCACAAAGTTTTTGCCAGACTTGCAGATCTCTATATATTTTCATTTCCCTTTGTGCCTTTGCTCCTCTGAACCTACCTGAATAGTACTAATCAATAACCGCTAAAAGTATTATTTCAACGTGAAAAAAGAAAATCCTTCCCCCCTTTTTTCCAGAAAAGCTTTTTTAAAGCCAAACTGCAGAAAAACCCTTATCCTCTAAATTCAAAAAATTTAAAATAATTAAAGGAAAAATGTAGTTAAGAAAGAATTTATAGATATAAATGACTATATTCTGTTTTAAGGAGGTGAAGGTAATATTTCCTGCCCCATAAAATGTGGGATGGTTTTGAAGTAAAATATAATTTAGTTTTTGAAGAAGGTGATGGTCTTAAATAAAAATTGTTTGGCTTAAAGGAGTATTAGGCTAAAAATGAAAGAATTAAAATGTAAAATTTTAAGGGGGAATGAGGATGTCAAAAAAGATTATCTACCTCTTGCTTATTTGTCTTTTGACAATTGCTGCCTTTTCTTTTTCAACTTTAGCTTATGCCCATAATGAAAGTTGGACCTGCTCGTCTGATTATGGTACTACACCTAAAATTGACGGACAGATTAACCCGGCCGATGAGTGGGCAGACGCTAATATGATTAGTTTTGATGCTCCCGATAATAAAAACCAGGTAACCGTTTATATGAAAGCTATACCTGGGGATTATCCTGGTGGGGGGAGACTTTACTTATGTTATGTTATTCCGAATATACTAGCGGGAGCGAGCTTCCAATGGGATTCCTTCCACGACCTGGGGAGAGCACCCAGGGTGGATGACCGTAGAATAACTGTAGAGCGTCCTAGTCAAGAATTTGGCGGCTTTTATTTTGCGGAGGGTACAGGCAGCAAATGGAACCAAGTGAGCCAGCCTGCCGGTTTTGAAGGAAAAATCAGCGCCGGGGGAAAAATTAATTGGATTGTAGAAATGGCCATTCCTTATGCCTGGCTGGGAATTAAGATTTGCAATTCCGATCCTCGCGGTTGCTCCTTTGATGCTACTGGCGTTGATCCAGACGGGAAAGTCATCACTTACTATTGGCCGCCGGCAAACGCCACTGGTACCAATTATAATATCCCTGCCACCTGGGGCAACATGGTTCCTTCCGATTGCTGGGGTTTCCCACCCTGTCCGAAAGGATGCGAATGCCTAACCGAAGCCCAAGCTAAAGAAAAATACGGTCCCGGCGGATATGAGAAGTGCCGGGAAGAAATCTGCGGGGAGGCAGCATTAGGACCTGTAACGGCTGCTCCTGCCGGTACTGTTGTCCCTAAATATTGCTTTCGGCCAAAACCTTTATGCCCGGACAAGTGCACTTGCCTGACGGAGGAAGAGGCCAAAAAATTAGGCTATAGTTATTGCCAGAACGAGAAAATTCTTTGCGGCTATGATGACCAAAAGAAACCTAAGTACTGCTATGAACCGTCAGTACAACCTGAATGTGACCTCTCTATTCAAAAAATTGCTACGGCCGATACCGTGATGGCCGGCGAGAACATTACCTATAATATTTTGGTGGCTAATTCTTCCTCGCAAACCATTGAAAAAGTAAAAGTAACGGACAAACTGCCGGCAGAGGTTTCC
>DMDI01000021.1 GCA_003445555.1 Desulfotomaculum sp.
AGCTGTTTCCTCGGCTGCTCCAGTAGACGGATCAATACTTACCGAGGTGCGAACCTCTAAATTATTATTAACCAGCAGTGAAAAAAGTTTATCGGACACAAGGACAGCCCGCTGGCAAATGGTTTTAGGGATTTCCGGCAAATTATCCAAAGTACCTTTTCCTTTTCCCCCTACCTCAGAGATAAGAAGCCACCCAAAGTTTAAACGTCCTTTACCACAAAGCTGCCCTCCCAAGGAATAAAAACCCTCTCCAGATACTTCATATTCCTGAGTATCTCCCAGTTTTTCCAGAGCCATTGGAGAAGTAACCCAAACCGGCCCCGCCATGGAAGCAACAGGAAAGAACAAGATGTGGGCATCGAAAATCTGAGCCAGCCCCTGCATACTGTTACCAGAACCTTTGGAAAAACCAAAAGGAATACAAACAGGGCAGGCCGGGTTGGTTTGACCACAGTGGTTCTTGCCCCCGTCTCCCCCTCTTCCAGCGCACTGGTATTTCCCTGTTTGCATTGCTGTATAAGCCCTTGCAGGGCCTGACAGGCTGGTTCCCGGAACTTTAGGCAGTTTTGTTCCCGGTTCTCTAAGAATAGGAAGATCAACACGGCCCAGCCTTGCTCCGCCAGTCCCGATATGGACAGGATCCAGGGCTAAAGCAAAATATTGTTTGGGTTGGTTAAATTGACAACTCATTCCTTTCCCCCCTCTTTTAGTTTTGAAAAAACTTTTCGCACTTGCAAATGCCAGTAAAAACAGAGCTGTAATAAACCATCCTTTGCAGCCTGCAGAAACTCATTGCCCTCCTCCGAATCCGGCGAAAGTCCCAGAATATTTTTCAGTGATGTTTTAGCAAATGGTTCCCAGACCAGGTCATTCTTGAACGTATTCCAGGTTTCGAAAACCTCTTCCCAGACAGCGTAAATTCTTGATATACTCCATTTCTTGCTTTTTATCTTTTCTTCTACCTTCAACCATAGTTTTTGTAACCGCCAGATATCATCCAAAGGCCGCAATTCTTCACCTGCGTAAAAACGATCACCGGAGGATTCCATGAACAGCATCTTAAGATAAGATGCTTCAATTTGGATTTCATCCTGAACATTACCATTATTTTTGAGTTCCTTTACGTGAACAACAAACTGGTTACTACCAGAATAATCAAAAGAATAATCGCCACGCCGGGGATCTGGCCCGCTATAACGCCAGTATGGATGCCAGCAATCCTCCTGGTTGGGATCGCCTGTCGAGTAAGAAATTAACCAGTTCAAGGACGAGGAATCCGGCTCATTTTTTATCTGAAATCTGATATTTCTTACCCGGCTGCCCATTCTCCCTTGAGAATGCCGGCAGGGTAATTCAGGTTGAGCTTCTTCATTTTCAAGAATTATTCCGGTCAAAGTCTTTTTTACCCTGAAAGTTTTAATCAACCCTTTTCCTGCCCCCATAACAGAATGAAAAGGAGTGCGGCGGTGAAAAGCTATGAGGCCAAGATGAAAAGGCAAACGATCCCTTACTTTTGAAAATTGAATTTCATATTCACGAACAATCTTTTCGGCAATCTCCAGCGCATGGTAAGCAGGTACTAAAACCATAAACTGGTCCGGTGAATCATATATCTTTACAGATGGAGTGTAACCTTGAAATTCGTCCCGGGCCAATTCACATTGGAAAATTTTAAATCCATCTTTTTTCCAATTTTTATCCTCGTCTCTTTTCAGTAGGACATTCTTATTGTTTAAGTAAGATATCATACTCGCCATATTCCCGCCCAGGCGGTGGTATATCTGAAAATTACACGTTGTAACAAAAAGACCCTGACTTTTATCAATACACACAGGGCTCATCCGAATGCCCTGAATATCTAAATCACACGTCGAACCCTGGTTTATTTTTGGATTAGGCTCAATCTTAAATTGCAGGCGCTGCCGGCGCATACTTGATGCGGGCGTCCCCTGATGGTAAGGAAAATCAGCTAAAATATTGGAGAAAATAGAGTGATTGATAAATTCCTGGGTGGTTTCCCAAACTCGTCTTACCCGGCCTGACGAAGGCGTTTTTTTGGCCATTGTACTAATGGATTTTCCATTCAACCAATCAGTCAGGTCAAATGCTCCAACCAGCAAGACAACCCGGTCGTTATGATCCGCAACTTCGTCTAACCAGATGGTTTCCCTGGGGCTTTTTATCCAATCATTGGCCCGTTTTTGGCGGCGTCCAAGACAATTACCACAGCCATTTCCATTCTCAGGCATCGGACGTAAACGGCAAATGGGACAGATTTCAAAACCTTTTTGATTATCATGCCACGCATCACGGATTTTTCCTGAGATACAGTCCGTAGTATATGGAAATTGTAAAGCTTCTTCGCCTTGCAGCCGCTGAGAAGTAAGATCCTTAAAATCATCTAAAGGATCACTTACTTCAATATAGGGTGAAATCTCGGGCTCAATATTTTGGATGGCCTCACGTAATTCTTTAACTAACTCGTCCCAAAAACCAAGACCTCGGGCATCCACATCTGGAAAGCTAAAATAAATGCCTGTTGTATCTCTATAAATTTCATTCCCCAGGTAGTACTTAACTTCCAAAATATGCTTTAATTCCTCTAAGCCCTTATCAATTGCCTGTTGATAACCAAGAATATCGCCGATCTTAATGCCTTTACTTAAGATTGACAGTACATCCAGGTTAACGCGTAGAATACGCCACCTAAGAACGGTCTTATATGTTGGAGGAGGACTGGGGTTTGTCGTAATTGGGTCTATCCATCCCTCTAAAATTACTTTTGCAAGTGCTGATTTAAAAAAGGATGAGGCCAGGGAAGTAGCATCCCAAAGAGTTACATCATTTAAAGGACGTTGGGTATCACCAACTGTTATAAGATAACAGTTCATAAAGCTTTCTATACATGCTGGATAATTATGCTGCCACCATTGTTCATCAAGGTTCTTATAGTCATTTTTTATTTTCTTTAGGATAGGTATAAGAAAATTTGCTAAATCATCTCGTTTGTTTTTAATATTTATCCTACTAAGAATCGGTTGATCTTCAAAACCAAAAGCAGATGCCATACAAGTTATGCTTTTGTTTAGCTGTTTTATTTTATTTTTTGGATCATTGCCTGACCATGGTAGATCCTTTTCTTCACTGCCAGAAATATCATGCGCAGCAACTAGAATCCTTAACACTTCTTCAGAAACATTCCATTTTCTTGGATTTTCTATAAATTTTTTAATGCCGCCAGAAAAACTAAGTAACCTCAATCCACCTAATCCATTGGGAACTTGAATCATTCCAACAATACGATCAAATGATGAATCTCTCATTGCATTGAAAAAATCATTTGGTAGGTTAAGAGGGTTTAATGTTTGTGGAAATATTTGTTCTACAGTTGGTTTTGACAAATTATTTGGATCCGGATCCTGAAAGATTTTTTCACTTGCATACAAAGATTCAGTATGTATCCATCCAGGCTGCCCCTTTTTAACACCTTGCGGAGGCTGTCCATAATCCGATTGCCTGTGAATAAACTCCTCTGATAATTTCCCTAGTAAATGCAGCCAGACGCCGATTTCCGCCAATAAAATCGGCGTACGCTGTTGCTCAAGAGTTTGGAGGGGATTCCCTGTTCCATTCATTTAACCGCCTCCTTCTGCATACATTCAACCAAACAAGATAATTCCTTAAAATTACCAAATTGACCCGGTTTGTCCGTCAGACCCACAATTGTAATATTGCTTGCCGAAGGATTCCAATTATCTTTAATCACTCCAAACCCACTGGATTTTTTGGCTGAAAATCCATAAGTAAGCATGAGTTCCTCCAATCCCTTTACAACACTACCAAGGTCCTGAAGAGAATGGCTGATTCGTTCTCTGTCGCTGAAATTCAGCCAATAAAAGGGCACATAGACCAGCCTGAAGACCCCGGTGGCACCAACCGGGACTGTTTCAAAATGAATTGGTATTGTGCCTGCTCCAGTTTGGCGGTTATGTGGATTAATCACTTCCATATCTACACGGTTCCAAAAAGCAGGGTAGAAATGAAGCATGCCCCTAATATGAGGTAACGTACCCTCATTCAGTTGAAAATGTTCCTGCAATTTATTCTTATAAATTTGAGCTGCCTCAGGACAAAGCTCATCCAGGTAACGAACCCACCCTTTTGGTATTTCCTCCAGTCCTTTTTCGGTACCAAAAAGAAGGGTGTGATGAAAGCGACTGGAAGCAAAAGCATCAAAATCATCTGTTTTTGGCTCTATGTTGCTCTTCATCATCACCCAGCGCAGGTTTCCCTTCCATGCTGCAGGAGAAATAAAGGGGACTGTAAAAACCTTGTCTTTGCGTACAGGGTTGTCAATGATATAAAGCGGAATATCATCACGGGAAATAAACGGTTTAGACAAGGTAACCGGAAACTCCAAAAGCCAGCTTCCTGTTGGCAAACCATCGAGGGCCGGCCTCTTCATAAGATCAAGGACGGCCATCTGTGAAAGAGAACAATTAATTGCCAGATTAAAACTTTTGCTGGAATGAACAAGTAATTTTAACCTCGATGGAATATTGCGTTCCCCAGAGCGGGCATAATCTTTTGGGTCAATTTTATCAGGTTTGCCCTTTTGATCAGGAAATCTTACTGTGCTTAAAAGCAGGGCTCTGGAAGAAACATCTAAAATCTCTTTATATCTTCCGCTTCCCAGGGTAAGTTGATCAACATCTGCCCTCGACTGAACGGCAAATTCAGTATAAAAATCAAAACCCATAATCCACCTCCTCAGGTTCATTCATTTACCTTTACGTATTCTCATTTCCATCAAGCAGGCTTTGAAGAAAAACTTTTATATTTTCTTCTTTGCCAAGTGAATCGCGAATTGAGTTAAACTCACGCCATATGAATTCCCGGCAGTTTACATTGTTCAAATAACCGCTTGACCAGAAAGTACCTTCCGGCGATAAAGTTTCTTTCAGCCCATTAAGAAAATCCTTCCGGTTGAACGATGTCGGCAGGTAATCCTGATTCTCTGGTAGCCAGCCCCAAAGGCGAATCTCCCAGGTTTCTGCCTTTTTATAGGCACTCGAAATAAATACCTTCGTTTTTAAACGACTCGAATTTTGATATATTTGCCCTGTCTTCTTGGAGCTTCCGCAACGAGGACAAAAATAGGGCTTTTCCTGTCTTTCATTGCCGTTATTATTTTCTCTTACTTGATTGCCGCATTGGATACACCAGTTTCCTTCCTTCTGTGAAATATTGCCAAATACATATCTGGAAGCCCATTGTTCCGTAATCAACTTGCTTTGAAATCTCAGCCAGTCTTTGAACACCGGCGATAGAGGAACAACCTTGGAAGCTAGCCATTCCTTAAGAGCTTGCTCATGCAATATTTGTTTGCCTCGATCTACCTTTAATTGACGATTCTCCGGGTTAAGGGCCCAGTGAATACCTTTTGCAGACTTCCACCATTGATCATTTTGGACCTCAAAGCCGACTTTCAGAAAAAACATTTCCTTAAGGTCGGTCAGTCCTGTTAGATTTGCATTAGAAGCTGATAAACTGAGAGCATTTATATCAAAATTGATTGCCCCGCCATCCTCAGTCGAAACAGTTACCACGCCGTAGCCAGACTGCGTTTTTGCGCCAATCCCTCCCCACCCGGAAGCAAGTTTTAACGGGATAAGGATATGGTTAACGTTAAAATCTTTATCTAAAGGCGTAATCCGACATGGTAATTCACCAATAATTCCGGCACCAAGATACCATCCCCGTCCTTGAGAGGAACCGCGTGGCCGGATATTAACCTGTCCATCATATTTGAGCCGATCACCACCTTCAACTCTTAAAGCAAACTTTCTTCGCCGGCCGGTAGTACCAAATACAGCACAGGCATCACATACCCGTCCATCCTTATCCGGACATTCATGCCTGAAAGGATCACAAGCCCACCCCCCAAGCCCCCGTATAATTACCTCGTACCACCAGCGCAAAGAGCCGATAATACCGGTCTCACGCAGACAGTCAGTAGTGCCGTCCACACCGCCCGTCCAATGTGGCGTAAGTGTTTTGAGAATAATATTCATCTGCGTTCCTTTCATTCAACCACCTCCATCTTTCAAGTGAATTTAGACCCACTCACAAAAAAAACCTTGTTCCAGTCTCTTTCATATAGTCATTGATGGCTTCAGTAATAAGTTTTCTTCGCTCCTTAAGAAAATCTTTGAATCTGTCTACCTTCCATAAGTCTCTATCTAAAGGGATATATTGGGATATTAACTTTTCCTCTTCGATTTTATCTAGATATTCCTCTGGCTTTGATTTTAAAATGTGCCTATTTGCTTTTTGGGAAAGAAACGCTATGTTTGCAAGGTCATCTATTTCATGGGCCTGAAAATTAATGCTTTCTTTTAGCACTGCCTGCGGAAAGATGTGATGAAGTTCAAGCTGATGTTCAGGACCTACATTAGTTGAGCTTAAAACAGTTCCCGTAAACCAATCCTTAGCATTTTTCTGTCTTAAAATTGTAAATATCAATGGTAAAAATGGATGTCTTTGGTATTTACCTTCAGTCATTTCGACAGTTATATCAAAACTAGGAATATCTTTTTTTAAATTAGCAACCATATTACCAATTGGGTCGCCAGCCTCTATTGCTTTTAAATCTTGATCAATTTTTGTTTCCGGGCTGCCTGTAAATCTTCCGTGTATTGTGGCTTCAAAAAACCAGAATAAAAGTCCCTTTTCTTCCTCGTTTGTTAGTTGAGCATTTTTCTTTGATAAGTAAAATACTATCGGAACCAGGGCGTTTATGGAAGGGACCCAGTCTGATGATTCAAGCCCGGCATTATTTTTTATAAAATTTATGGTGTGATCAATAGACTTCTTTGTTTTTCTCCAAATATCTTCCAGCTCAGCCGGTGTTTTTCTCCATAAGGCACTTAAAAAACGGAACCTGTTTTGACCGGTGGCAATGGCAACATAACACCGCATAAGAAAACGGGCTTCTAAATTATAGTTTGCTTGTTCATAGTCGTCCAAAGCACTTTCAAATTCTTTTACCAAAGCCCCTGGCCAATGAAATGCCAGTTGAGCCATTGCCAGCTCTGCTTCTCTTAATTTGGTCCCTTTTGAATTTACTCTTATAAACGATTCTGTGATCTCCTCATAGTCATCAGTATGGATAATCATAACTGGATACCGGTAGTCTTTAACTTTTTCCAGTGTAGAAAGCCTGCTAAGATATTCATCAAGTCTCGATTCTTCAATCTCAGTGGAGGAGGAATCTAAACGCTTTTTTAACTCCCTCCAGGCATTAACTGCTCCCCTACCTACCACGTCCTTAACGGAAATCCATAAAGGATTTGCCTTTAATTTTCGGCTATAGATTTGAAATGACTCTTCCTCGACATTAAAATAAACATCTATTTCCCCTTCAAGTATTTTCTTGAGCGATGTTAATCTCTGCTGCCCATCTAAAATTAAAAAGTCGGGTGTTCTGCTGTTATTCTGGTCAAGAGCAATGTCTCGCAGTTCCGGAAGATCTTTTGGCTTCCACAAGAGGATAAGCCCTGACGGGTATTCGCGATAAAGAGAGTCTACCAAGTCTCGTGCTTGTGGTCTGTTCCAAACATAACCTCTTTGGATTTCGGGCAAGCCCAACACGCCGCCACCAAGTTCCTCAAGTAACACACTCACAGGTTTATCAGTTCTCTCTAATTTGGCCATAATTAGAACCCCCCTGTCTGGTTAAATTTTCGGATAATAATTAACTCCGGCTTTGTCGCCGCATTTAGCACAACGTAAAGAAAATATTCGGCCTTAAGCCTTTTTGCTTTAAACCATTCATTTTTGGGTTAAAGCTACGGCACCTGTTCCGGCCCGGGCCTTTACTTCAATATACCGCCACTCCCCCTCCAAACCGGTAAAACGGAGGTAAAAACCCAGGTTTTCTCCCGAAACATCTTTTGGCTCCTGTCCCTGCTCCTGCTCATAACGGATAGCCACTTGTGTGGTGTTTATCCTAACTTTTTGTGTGGTGTATCTTGGAATAATATTCGACGAATTCTTGTTTTTTCCTGCAATCTTACCCTTGGACAGGCAATATGCTGTCTTAACTTTTTCTGATGGTCGTCCTATATATTAAAATTGAACACGATAGATTGTCAGGTTAAAAAAGATTAAGGTGAAGGGAAGGGAATTGCTTTCAAAATGGATAAATTGTTACCGAGAAAAAGAAAATCCTGGTTAGTGAAATAGGCAGAGTAAGCCGTGCTATCCTTCAGGAGTTAGACAAAAGAATGAGAGTCACCTTAAACCATTCGTTCCCACTCAATTTTCCCGTCAATAATGGTTAGCATTACTTTTATTTCTTTTATCTCTTCCGGGGTTACTTGAGTGGGGTCAGCGTTTAAAACCGCCAGGTCGGCCAGTTTACCCGGGCTAATAGTCCCCTTTGCCGTTTCCTCAAAGGAAGCGTAGGCGGCCTGTATGGTGTACATCCTTAACGCCTCCAAGGGGGAAAGGCCCTCTTGAGGGGCAAGAGCCTGACCCGTCTTTGCCTTCCTGGCCACGGCGGCACAGATTCCGGCTAAAGGATTGCAAGGCACCATGGGTGAATCAGAGCTGGCCGCTACCTTTATTCCCTGACGGTGAAAAGAACGAAGGGGATAAAACCAATGAAATTTATCCGGTGGAACTGTCTTAACGTAATTTTCTCCGAGGTAATAAAGGAACGGCGGCTGGGTAACTACGATAGCGCCGGTTGTTTTTAACCAGCGCAATAAACCAGGAGGGCAAACGGCACAATGTTCCAGGCGGTGACGATAATCCGGCCTTGATTTTTGCCGGAGCACAAAATTCAGGGAAGTCAAAGCTGTTTGCAGGGAATGGACATCGTTAACGCGAAGAGCAAGTTGAAAACCTGCTTTATGGGCCCTAAGGGCGTGACGGTTTAACTCTTCTTGAGACGGGTGGGGGCAGCCGGTGCTCCCGCCAAGGGCTATTTTTACCCCTCCCAGGCGTAACTGGTTATTGCCGCTGCTCATAAAAAAACCGCTATCTTGGAGTTCATCCAGAGCATCGCTCCCTGCCAGCATCGAGACCCGCAGGGGCAATATTTCCCGCTCTTTGTACGACTGGAGGGTTTTCCAGTGGGGCAGGTCATTTGTCCAGCCGGTATCCTGAAGGGAGGTAATCCCGTGAGAAAGAAACTCTTGAACGGCAAGCCTTACCCCCTGTTCTATTTCCTCTTCGTCCAGGGGCGGCACTCCCTTTTCCACCTGTTCGTTTCTGCCGGCAATGAGGCCGTCAGGTTCTCCGGTATCTTTCTCCCGGTTAATGTATCCACCTTGAGGGTCTGGAGTATCCCGGGCGATATTTAATAATGACAGGGCCAGGCTGTTTAATACACACTTATTTCCGGACCTGTGCACCAGGATTACCGGGTGATTGGGGGATGCTTCATCCAGTTCCCAACGGTTAGGGGGTCTTCTCCCGGCCAGATAAAATTCGTCATATTGAGCCGCTCTTACCCATTTACCTTTAGGAATTTTCTCTGCTTTTCGGCGGATAAGCGCCTGAATATCCGCCATATTTTTTGCCGCCGCCGGAGAACAATCAACGTAAAGCAGGGTGGCGGCAAAAGAAAGGGGGTGGCAATGGGCATCATTGAAACCGGGTACGACTGCCCTGCCTTCACAGTCGATTAACCTGGTCCTTGCCCCCTGGAACAACCAAAGGGAATTATTGTCTCCTACACCCAGAATCTTATTGCCCTTAATGGCCACCAATTCTGCCTCAGGTTGATCATCGTTCAGGGTGATCACCCGGGCGTTGGATAAAATTAAATCTGCCACAGTATTAGCCATAGAGATGAAAATTCCCCGTTGAGATTATTATTAAGGGCACAGGTAATGGTATTATTTAAAATCCTTAAAACCGGACCATTGTTAAGACCTTTTAAAACTTTCTTAAATATCTTTACCACCAGGCTCTATTTTACCACTTTTAGGAGGAAGGGGGAATGGTGTTTTATTTTTGGGATGCGGTTATGAATTTTTAGTAATATTTTTTTCTTTACTCTTAGAACTGCCGATAATTTGGCTTAACTGCTCAAAATCTGTTATGGGTGAACGGCAGGCATAGTTTTCACAAATATATACCGCGGTTTTACCGTTGATAGCGCTGTAGTTTTTTAAAAAAGGAGCAACCTTAAGGAGTTCTTCGTTTGCTTCGCCTTCCGGATAGAAAATTAAAATTGCTTCAGGTAAAAATTCTTTTTGCAGGGTTCGCAAGATTAATGCCGTGTCTTCATTCTCTCTTTTACCCACGACAATAATCTCTTTAGGAGGCCAGAAGGCTAACTGCCAGGCCGTCAGGAAAAAGGTATAACCCTGCGGAAAACGGTTGACCTGACCGGCAAAATACCGCATCTGACGCCAGGCCAGTTCATTAAATTGCTGGTTTCCCGTAAAGCGTGCCAAACGCAGCAAATTAAATGCAGCGACAGAGTTTCCGGAAGGCAATGCACCGTCGTATAATTCTTTAGAGCGGGCAAGCAAGGGTTCAGCGTCATTTCCAGAAAAGAAAAAGCCACCGTTTTCACCATCCCAAAATAAGCTGATCATTTGCCCGGTTAGAACCAGGGCCTTTTTTAAATACGTTGAGTCGAAAGTTGCCTCATACAACTCAATTAAGCCCCAGATAAAAAAAGCGTAATCGTCCAGGCAGGCCTTAAAGGCTGCTTCTCCATCCCGGTAGCGTAGCAGCAGGCGCATGCCATTAATATACATGTTATTCCAAATGAAAGTAACGGCCCGGGCAGCAGCTTGTATAAATTCCACGTTCTGGAGTATACGCGCCCCTCTAGCTAGAGCGGCAATCGTTAAGCCGTTCCAGGAAGTCAGGATTTTATCATCCTTGGCCGGATGGACCCTTTCTTTTCTGGCTAAAAAAAGTTTATACCGCATATCTTCGGTATCTTGTAATGCTTCCAAGAGAAGAGGGTGTTCCTTTAAGCCGCTTTTAATCAGGTTAGGGATGTTTTTTCCTTCAAAGTTGCCATCTGGGGTTATGTCATAGAGGCGGCAAAAAACGTCCGCTTCCTTTTCACCTAAGATCTCTTTTACTTCTAAAGGTGACCAAACGTAAAATTTTCCCTCCACCCCTTCGGAATCTGCGTCTTCGGCGCTGTAAACCCCGCCTTGAGGAGAAGTCAGTTCCCTTAAAATATACGCAAAAACCTCCTTGGCCACCCTGGCATAAAAATAATTTTTCGTTACCTGGTAAGTTTCCAGGTAAGCATAAGCTAATAATGCATTGTCATAAAGCATTTTTTCAAAATGAGGAATAAGCCATTGCTTATCTGTAGAATACCGGGAAAATCCATAACCAAGATGGTCGTAAACTCCCCCTTTGTACATGCTGGTAAGTGATTTTTCCACCATCTGAAGAGCTTGCCTTTCCATACTTTGTTTATGGTAGCGCAAGAGAAACATCAGTTGATGCGAGGCAGGAAATTTGGGCGCTTCGCCAAAGCCGCCAAAGAGCGGGTCAAAATGGTCGCATAACTGTTCAAATCCTTTTTCTAAAATATCCTTAGCCGGTTCCCCGGCAAGTTCAACAGGGCGATATTGAATAACCCGGGTTAACTGTTCTCCTATCTCTATTAACCTTACCGGATCCATTGTCCAGGCATTCTTTACCTGCCCTAAAATGGTAAGCAGACCTGGTCTTCCCCACTTGTCTTCCTTGGGAAAATAAGTACCGGCAAAGAAAGGCTTTTTATCCGGGGTCATGATGACGGTTAGCGGCCACCCTCCCTGTCCGGTCAGAGCCTGGCAAACAGACATATAGATGTGGTCAATATCCGGGCGCTCCTCCCGGTCAACCTTAATGGACACGTAATGATCATTTAAGACCCGGGCTACTTCTTTATCTTCAAAGGACTCTTTTTCCATCACATGACACCAGTGACAAGTAGAGTAACCTATCGAAAGAAAAACAGGTTTTTCTTCTGCCCTTGCCTTGGCAAAAGCTTCCTCGCCCCAGGGAAACCAATCCACCGGGTTATTTTTATGCTGCAGCAGGTAAGGACTTTTTTCTGAGGCCAGCCGGTTTTGGGATTCCTTTTTCATCTGTTTTTTCTCCCCTCTATTTTTATGCTCTTTGGCAATCCATTTTTTTTCCTATGTTTCCCCTGATTCGTTTAATTTATTTTAAATTTAAACGCTTTCTATAAAAATTAATAATTCTTGCCGCTTATGTTCCTTTGGTCCTTCTTAAACCAAAAATACCCAGGACAAAGGGTAGCCAAAAAGTAATCCCGCGGTAAGCAAAAGTTACGACTACCGCTTTTTCAAGATCGGAAGAGC
>DMDI01000215.1 GCA_003445555.1 Desulfotomaculum sp.
TTAAATTGTCCGTCTAATTCATCCAGGGCTGCCGCTAGCTGCCGGTAATTCGAGGTAAAAGTTTCCTCATTTTCCGGGCTGATTTTAACCAGGGCCTCTTTAATGTTTGCCGCTTGTTGTTTCGCCCGCACTGGGTCCAGCCAAATATGAGGGTCGTATAGACCATGTTCATACGCATGCTCATGATTATGTTCATCCTCAGATTTATCTTCAAGGGTTATTGCTTTGGGTTCATGGCCTGTTTCCGGCGCCTCCTTTTTTGTCGTCTTTTCTTCCGCGGCCCATTTTAATAAATTAATGCCGGAAGAGGTGTCAACCAGGATACAGTCTGTTTCCTTAAAGGTGGCGGATACTTTATCCAACCATGGTTCCATACCGGCGCCGTTATAAATAAAAAGGCCGGCTTTTTGCAACTCCATCAAGTCTTTAGCCGCGGGCTCCCAATCGTGCGGTTCAGCATTAGAGGGAACCAGCTGCCGGACGATAATTTTATCGCCGCCAATTTGGCGGGTAAAATCATACAAGGGATAAATACTGGTGTAAACAATGGGCTTAGGAGGCTTATTTGTTTCGGTTGAGGTGGGACTAACCCTGGGTTGTCCACAGCCCGTAATAAAAGTCAGAAAAAATAACCCGGTCAGGCAAGATAAAAGAACGGACCAAAAGCTTTTTTTCTTTAACCTCCTAAGCGTTCTTTTCGGCCCTTCAACCCCCTTTGCTTGTTTCCTTTTATTAATCAGGTTGTTATTCATGGCGGTTACGTTAACTTTCATTTTTCCCCTTTCCTTCTCTTTTTAGCCCTTCCTCTCTTACTTCTTTACAGGACAAACAGTAACCGTAAAGCTCCAGGGCGTGTCCAATCACCGTAAACCCCCTTTGTTTGGCGGCTTTTAAATTCTGCTCGTTTACCAGGCATCCTTCCAGGCAGTAATAACAACCGCATTTAAGGCAAATCAGGTGGTGATGGTGGGGGATGTTAACCTCAAAACGACTGGTTTCTTTACTCCTCAAATATATTTGTTGTACCATTCCTAAATCTACCAGTAGGGTAAGGTTGCGGTAAACCGTATCCGGACTTATATCCGGGTATTTTTGCCGTATCTTTTCCCATATTTCACTGGCCTTGGGCGCCAACGGTGCTTCGGCTAAAGCTTCTATGATTGCCCGGCGCTGAGGGGTAATTTTATAACCGTTTTGTTTTAATTGCTGGATAAAAAATTTGTCATACAATTTTAAGTAAAGCTCCTAAATAAGTTTATTCTTATTTAAGATTAAACTATATTTTTTTATTTAAGTCAAGCCTAAAATTTTTCCCTATATATAAAGGTAAAGGTATTTTGTTTTATGGAATAATTTTTCTTGGTAAGTATATAAACTTTTGTTAAGATAAGAGTAACTAAAACAGGTAAAGGTAGGCCAAGCCCGGAGGATATAGGCATACCGCCTGTCCGTCAGGCTGGCAGGTAGGTAACCTATCCTAGTACGATGATTCCAAAATAACGCCCCCTCCCTAGCCCTCCCCCTTGAAGGGGGAGGGAAGGGAGGGGGTGGGTCGGTAATTGAAGCGATAATTACGAAACATTGTACTAGTAGGTATATATTTTTAGGAAATTGTAGATTGAAGTTCAATTGTTGTTAGACTGTTGAGCTAATTGTTTGTCTTTTTATCTGCCGTTATCAACCTACACCCAAAGCCTGGTCTTGGGCGTAAGACCCGGGGTATCACGGGAGGGTAGGTTTTTGCTTTTGTTTTCGATGGAAAAATATTTTAAGAAGGATTTTTCCAATGAAGGATGGGACTTACACCCTCTAAAATCAGCTATCTTGCCCGGCCGCGCAGGCGCGGGCATAAAGGACCCCGGCGGAAAAAAAGAGTTGAGCAAATAATTGAGTACGGTGTCCGTATAATTCCCCGAAGTGGACAAGGCTTTAAAAATCAGCTTGGGTTTGGATTAGAGGAAGTTTTCAACATTTTTAACTCCTTTAATTACCCGAAAATTGTTAAAGAAAGCAGGATATTTAGTTTTTAATCACGAATTTATATACGATGAAAAATAAATAAACAAGACAACAAAGACAAAAAGGAGAGATAGTTATGTTCCCCAGTTTAGGTATGCCCGAGCTAATTTTAATTATCGTCCTGGCCCTGATTATTTTTGGGCCGCGTAAATTGCCTGAAGTAGGAAAATCTTTGGGTAAAACCTTAGGTGAATTCCGGCGCGCTTCTATATCTTCCTTTGGGGAAGTGACCAAAGTAAAAGAAGAAATAAGCAATGAGGTTCAGCAAGTTAAAGAGGTAATTAAGGAACCCCCTAAGGCATAGGCATAAATAAAGGAAATTAACTTTCATTTACTTAAAAAATAATCAACAAAAGCGTTTCGAAGGGACGTAAAGATAATGGGGCTTGATTGGGTTCTCACCGGAATGGGGGCGGCCGGGGCAATAGCCGGTGTAATTGCCTGCCGCGGGCAAGCTCCGGTTACGATAAAGAAGGGGGAGTTTTGGAAGGTTGCCCTCATTGCGGCAGTTGGGGCGCTAATTTTATTTGCTTTAACCTATTTTCTCAGGTTGTCCTTTCCTTGGGGAGAGAAATTTTGCTATGGGATTCTAATTGGGGCATTCACTGGCATACTGGCGGGAATATGCCTGGAACAGACAGGTAAAAAGACACCGTGGGCCTTACTGTGGACGGCAACTGGTCTTTCCTCCCTTGCCCTTTTTGGGGCCGGCCTGATTATTCTGCTTTTCGATGTTTGGTCTCAACCGGTACTGGGAGGATTTATTATTGGGGCGCTGTTGCCGGCGGTGCTTTACCGGCTGGTGCTACCGGCCCTTGCCGGTATAGAGCTTTGGGCTCTTTCAGCCACCACTGTTGGCGCTACCCTGATGCTGGCCACGTTTCGCTTTGACGCCGCGACAGATTATTTTTGGTGGCGGGCACCTTTACTGGTGCTTTTGGCTGCCTTAGCGGCTCAAACAGTAGGGGCGGCGGCGGCCCGGGAGGGGAAGGGGTTCGCTATGCCGGCGTTTATCGCTTCATTAATTACCCTTGGCTTAGTAGCTCTGTTTTCCTGGCGTCTCTTTCCCAACTGGTTACTCCTCTGGGTAGCTGTCGCCGGAGTAGGCACTTTTGCCCTGGCGGCGTGGCTTTTTTCTTCCTCTCCCGCCTCTATACCCGCCTCAGCCACTACGGCGCTGGGCGTAATGGCGTTTGCGGCTGTTGGATTCCGGCTCCTTGGGGGTTTTGGCATTGGCATGGGAATGCTTGCCGCCTGGCCTATCATAATTTCCGCGGTCGCCTCTTCCAGGCTGACCACGCCGGAGGCAAACGAGCGTCCGGAACCGGCTCATTCTTTGCTCTTGCTTCTTTTTATTGGTACAGGAATACTTTTTTACCGGTTGTTTTTGGAGCATAATGCCGCCGGGTTGCAGGGCCTGGATCTTTACCCTCATTATACCTTTGTTGCCCTTATCTTTGGCGCGGCGTTTCCTTTTATACTCCTTTCCCTCTTTCCTTTGCCTCAATCACCCGGCCTCAGTTGGCGGTTAAGCGGTGCCCTGCTGGTAGGGGTTCTTGCCCTTATAGCGCCTTTAACCCTTTTGGTCCTTTGGGGATTTAAAGCGGCGTTAGGCTTTCTTGCCGGATCGGTTGCGGCTACGGTGTTCACCCTCTTTGCTTCAACGGAAACGCCCGGGATAAAAAAACAGGGTTGGGCCCAGGCAGCGATACTAGTGCTGGTAGCCCAGGTGTCGGCGGGAGAATTTTCGGGATTGCTTTCTGATTTTGTTCAACTGCCGCGCCTGACTAGGGTAATTATACTTGCCGTTATAGTAGTGGCCGGGCTTCTCTTGACCAAAGTATGGAGCTTTTTACACCGCCCGGCCCCCGGGGAGGGAAAAAGTGAGTATGCCCAGGATTAGTTTTTCCGGCCGGTGGATAATTATGCTTGCCGTCATCTGGTGCCTTGCGGTTTTGGGTCTGGCGATGGCCCAGGAAACACCGGTAGGCACGGTAGAAGGCCGGGTGACAAGCTCCGATACCGGCCGGCCAATTGCGCAGGCTAACGTTTGGTTATCTCCGGAAAAAGAAGACGGGGTTTCTAAAAACGCCCAAACAGATGAAAACGGCGGCTTTCTTTTTAGCGGTATTCCGGCGGGAAGCTACACCATCCACTCTTCCGGCCGGGTTCATAATATGCCGCCGCTAAAGATTACGGTACGGGAGGGAAAGCTTGAAAAGTTAAATCTGTCCCTTAAAGCCGCCCAACCTTTCCTTAACCTTTATATTCCCCAACGCACTTTTTTAAGCCAGGAAAAACCGAAAATAGTTCTTGACGGCTTTACCATGAGTGAGGAAGCGGTTATTACCCTGCACAAGGTAAATAAAGATAAACTTTTTTCCGGAGAGGCTAAATTTATATATAAAATTCTAAGGGAGCCCTGGAGCACTTTTACCCGTCAGCAGCTGCTTAACAGTCCGGCCCTTGAAGCACCTACCTATAAAAAGGTCAAGATTACCAAGCGTGATTGTGAGGGCGCCTATCAGCAGCAGATAGCGCTGGACCCCCAGGAAGCAGGAATTTATCTGGTTACCGCTTCGGTGGGTCAGTTGGAAGGGATGGGTTGGATTGAGGTAAGTAATATCGGCCTGGTCACCAAGGAAAACGGCCGGGATTTAATGGCTTACGTGGCAAAGCTGGACAGCGGTGAACCGGTGGCGGGGGCAGCAGTTAAAATTCTATCCGGCCAGAAATTTACTTCCCCCGGTTTAACAAACGGGGAGGGAATATATAAGGGGCGCTCAACTCCTCTGGTGCCGGGTGAACCGGAAAACAGGCTGATCTTTGCTTGCCAGGGTGACTCTATTGCCTTTGTAACCTCTTATACGACTGAGCTTGGAGACGGAAAACCGGCTCTTTATGTCTATACTGACCGGCCTATTTACCGCCCGGGGCAACTTGTTTATTTTAAGGGGATTGTACGCCACCTGTCCGGTGACACTTACCGGCTGCCCCAGCAGGGTGAGGCGAGGATACAGGTCCAAGACCGGCGGGGCACACCGGGTTACTCCGGCCGCTTCCCCCTAACCCGTTTCGGCTCTTTTCACGGACAGTTTGCCCTTCCGGAATACGCCTCCACCGGTGAATATTCCCTTGCCTGTTCCTTTGCCGGGCACACCCAGACGGTTTCCTTTGCCGTAGCCGAGTACCGTAAGCCAGAGTTTGCGGTAACGGTTGAAATGCCCAAAAAACGCTGCGTCCAGGGTGAAATGGTTAAGGCTAAGATTCAGGCCGCTTATTACTTTGGGGCACCGGTTGTGGGGGCAGAGGTTCGCTACCAGGTATTTTGTGCTGATTATTGGTTTTGGCCGGGCGAGGAAGAACCGGAATGGGGGTACGGTGATTACGGAAGTAACGGGGCGGTGGTGCTGGAAGGAAAGCTCCGCACCAACACCGCCGGGGCAGCGGAAATCCCGTTTCCGGCCCAAGCCAAGCAAGCGGCAGAAAAGAATAACGGGGTCACCGACCGGAAATTTACGGTTTCAGTTGTAGCAACGGAACCGGGCGGCCGGGAGGCCACCGCCGAAGGGAGCATTATCGCCACCCAAGGGGAGTTTAAAATATGCCTGGAACCGGAACAGTCCATGGTTGCGCCTGGCGAACCGGCCCGCTTTAAGGTTACCGCCATCGATTATGAATCCCGTCCCCGGTCAGGCGTTAAGCTGACGGTCGAAGCCAGTCAGGTTCGTTGGAGGGAGGGGGAGGAAAGTTACGTCAAGGTGGAAAGAGCTATGGTGTTAACTGACGCTGACGGGCGGGCCGGTTTTAAATTCAAACCGTCTGAACCAGGTTCTTATCGCCTCCAGGCGGCCGGTCGGGATGAAAAAGGTAATCAGATTAAAGCCTTTACCTGGATTTGGGTTACGGGCCGGGACGAATTCAGCGGCTACCGTTACCCGGAATTAGAGGTTATCCTTGACAAAAAAGTCTACGCCCCGGGAGAAGTGGCTAAAGTTTTAATAAACTCAAAAGAAAAAGATAGAACAGCCCTCTTAACGGTGGAAGGCCGTCAACTTTTCGCCTTTCGGTCAGTAAAACTCACCGGTAAGTCAACCCTTATTGAAATTCCGGTGCCGTCTGAGTACCGGCCTAATTTTTACCTTTCCGTTGGTTACGTAAAGGACAAAAGATTTATTAGCCAGACCGCTGAGGCAAAAGTATCCTAGAAGGAGCAAATTCTCAATTTGACGGTAACTCCGTCCAAAAAGAACTACGAACCCGGTGAGGTGGTAACGTGCCGCCTAAAAACGGTAAATGCCGCCAACAAGCCTGTTCAGGCAGAAGTGTCGCTTGGGGTGGTTGATGAGGCCATCTATGCCCTTCGCCAGGATAGGACCGAGTCAATCTTTGACTTTTTTTACGCTCCCCAGTATAATCTGGTGGTTACAAATTATTCCTTTCCAGAAGTTTACTTAAGCGGGGATAAGGGTGCGCCTGCTGCGGTGGCGGTGCGTAAAAAGTTTGTTGATACGGCTTACTGGCGGGCAAATATCGAGACTGACGTAAAGGGCGAGGCAAAGATAATTTTTAAGATGCCCGATACCCTTACCTCCTGGCGCTTCACGGGCCGTGCCTGCACGCTCAATACCGCCGTTGGTGAATATGCCACGAACGTTATTTGCACCAAAAATTTTCTTGTTCGTCTTCAGACCCCCCGGCTTTTGGTGTCCGAAGATAAAGCGGTCATCACCGCCCTGGTACACAATTACCGGCCGGAAAAAAAGCAGGTTACCGTTACCCTTAAAGCTTCCGGGATAAAGGTTTATGATCACCTTTCAAGAACAGTATCAGTTCCGCCCGCAGGTGTAAAACAGGTTACGTGGCGGATTTGCCCCACCAGGCCAGGAAAAGCTTCTTTAACCGCTTATGCCGCCTGCCCGGGGGCAAAAGACGCCGTAGAGATTACCCTTCCTGTGCATCCCCGCGGCC
>DMDI01000110.1 GCA_003445555.1 Desulfotomaculum sp.
CTAAAGGCAGCACAGCTTGGGCCAAATTAAAGGCCTCGCCCAACCGGCTGGCCTCATCACTGGGAGCGGTGGCCGTTTTTAAAAAATTAGGAACAGATGAAGGGAACTCTTCCACCAGCGGTTTTTGACCAAAAGAAATAACCCCGGCCAGTTCAGAAGGCGGCTTCTTTTGCAGGGCGGCGCGAACCCACTCTTCCCCCTGGCTTTTAACTGTCCTGACGCTGGCAGATACATCCAGAGCAAAAATCACCGCCTGCCGCCGGATGACGCTTACCTTATGCGTACCGGCCAGTCCCGCCACAATTAGGCTTAAAACTACCAGCCGGATGAGCAAATTTTTAAGTTCCTTGGACCAAAGGGGGCCGCCAACCCGGCGGGCTATTTTAAGCCAGGGGAGGCGTAAGTAACCGATAATAATTAGAGCCGGTAGTAAAATCAGCCACCACCAAGGGCTGGTAAAACTAACGCCCACGGCTGGCCACCCCCCATTCTACCAAAACGGTTAACAAGGCAAGCAGGGCTAGTCCCTGGGCAAACGGCACCGGGAACGGTTCTTTATCGGCGATTCCCCCTGTCTTTTCTATTCCGGGCGGGATGGCTTTTACCGCCAGGTTTGCTTCCTGCTCCAGGTAGCCATTTACCGCCACCAGGTGGTTTACTTGCTCTTCCTTTAAGGTTTGGATTATCTTGTACAGGCCGGGTTTCACCGGCACCCATGGAGAAGGGGGAAAGGGAGGCGCCAGGTTGGTCGAAGTGTCTTCCGGACCGGTGATGGTGATTTTAACGGCTAAGGGCAAGGCATTTATTTTTACTTCCTCTCCAGGCGTTACCTGGGTGGTTAGCTCCATTTGCGGGGGTAGTAACCAGTATATTATATTTTGGGTTAAAACGGGAAAGGCCGGCCTAAGCGGTAAATCCGAAGCATTTAAATTAAAACCCAGCACTGCTACCCGCCGGCCTGATTCGCTCCCGTGCGTCATAATTACCCTTTCGGCCCAGGCAATATCTTTCACCCAATTGTTTTTTGGTTTAACTGTCCGGGCTTTAGCCACGTGCACCTGGGAAAAATCAACGTATGACGTTAAAGAACTCTCCGGGTTTAAGGTAAGTTTACCGGGCTTTATTTCCTCGCCAACAAATAACTCTTTGATTATTTCTCCTGGCGGGGGGTTAAGAAAAAAAACAGCCCCTGGGGGTAAGGGTTTACTCAGACCGTCTAAAATAGTAAGGTCATAAGGATACCCTGCCTTGAGCAGGGAAAGATATTTTTCCGGGTTTATCTTATATACTTCCAGGGAAGGCAGGACGCTTAACATTTTTTCTAAAAACAGATTGCCTTTTGTTACCAAAAGAACCTTCCGCGGCCCGGTTTCCTGGGGGACAGCCCAAATCTGATTGTCTAAAGGAAAATGGTCCAGGCTATTCTTGGTAAGTTGCAACCGGGCCCTTATGGGCAAGCCGGCCGTTAAATCAGACCAAAGAAGAGAAGTGCTCTTTTCCGGCGCCAACTGAAAGGCTTTTGGCGGTAAAGTCTTTTCCCCGACGGTAAGCTGGATTCTGCCGGAAGCGGTCTGGTTACTATGGTTTACAACAACGACTAGCGCGGCCTGACCGGTACCGGTAGGCCGCAGGCTTAAAGAAGCAAGGGCTACGTTAACGGCTTCGGGTGAACCAACCGGCCTAAATTCTAAAGAACCCTTTTGTTCTTCCAACCCCCTTAGGCCGCCGTCGCTAAGTAAAATCAGGCGGGGCTGGCTTTGCCCGCGGGCCATGGCCCGGGCTAGGGAAAGAGCCGGTCCTAATTCACCGCTAGAATACGAGGGCTTTAATTCCCGTAAAGCCCGTTTGACTTCGCTGTAGCTGTAACTCTTATTTACTACTACCCTGGGCTGCCGGTCAAAAACAATCACCGTTAACCGGGCATCCTTTTTCAGTTCCAGTGCCATAGCCTCTATTTCCTTTAAGGCCGCTTCAAAACGTGTTTTTCCCAAATCCGTGGCCTGCATGCTGGCCGAAGCATCCAGAAGGACAATGGTGTTAGGGGCCGGCCTAGTTAAGTACCAGATTGGTGCAGCCGCTCCCAGGGTGAGCAGGGCGGCGGCCAGCAGTTGCAGCCAAAGCAAAATATGCGGTTGCAAGCGCTGCCAGGGCCTGGTAGCTTGCTGAGGGCTAATTGACCGCCGCCAAAGAAAAAGGCTGGGCACAACCTTTTGTTGGCGCCGGGGACGTAAAACGTATAGGAGCAAAATAGCCGGGATACTTAAAGCCAGCCAGAGGGCCTGAGAAAACAGGAAATGCAAATTCCATCGCCTCTTGACTATTTTTTCGCTACATAGGCTATATATAATAAGACGTAATAATCTTGACTAAGGTTCCCGGTAAATTTTTATTTTTCACTTATTAGTTGACCGTAAAAATAGCTAGCTTGGCTTAAAATAAAGGTGGGCTTTTTCTACCGTCTCAGCTATTTCTTTTTCCGGCGCTGCCAAATTTGACGCTTCACAAGTAAACCATACCAGGTATTCAATATTTCCGGCCGGTCCGGTGAGGGGGGAAAAATCCAGTCCTCTCACCCCCCAGCCTAACTCGTTAATCGTGTGGCATATATTGGTAATAACTTCCCGATGAACCATGGGGTCCTTCACCACCCCCTTTTTGCCTACCTTATGGCGGCCGGCTTCAAATTGGGGTTTAATTAAGGCTACTCCTTGGGCCGAAGGGGAAAGAAATTTTTCTAAAACAGGCAGAACTTTGGTTAAGGAAATAAAAGAAACATCAATAGTCACAAAATTAACGGGTTCGTTAATTTTTTCGGGCTTTAAATAACGAATATTTGTTCTTTCCAGTACCACTACCCGGGGATCAACCCGCAGCTTCCAGGCTAACTGGCCGTAGCCAACATCAACCGCAAAAACCAGCTTAGCCCCGTGTTGCAAGGCGCAATCGGTAAAACCGCCGGTTGAAGCACCGACATCCATAATGACCTTGTCTTGCAAATCCAGCTTAAAATTACGGATAGCCCAGTCTAATTTTAAACCGCCCCTACTAACATAACGCGGCGGGCAAGTAACCTCCAAACAGGCACTATCACCCACCTTGTAACCGGGCTTATCAATTTTTTGCCCGTTAACCTTTACCTGTCCCGCTATTATGGCCGCCCGGGCAGCCTGGCGGCTGACAAAGTATCCTTTTTCTACTAGTATTTGATCCAACCTCAGTTTAGTCTCTATCTTTTTAAAACCTACCCGGTGAATAACTTGGCGGGGCATTAAGTTGCCCGCCGTAGTTTAAAAGGGACTTTGCCGCAACCACCACCTGGTCAGGGGTTAGGCCGCAAAAAGAAAGCAACGCTTCCCTGCTTCCGTGCGGGATAAATTGCCCCGGCAGACCAAGGCATTTAACGGGAATATTAAATAAATTTTTAGCCGCCAAAAGTTCCAGAACGGCGGCCCCAAAGCCGCCGGCTAAAATATTTTCTTCAAGGGTAATTATTTTTTTTGTCTTTAAGGCGTAAGTAAGAATAGTTTCTTCGTCCAAAGGTTTTATAAAACGGGCGTTAACTACCGCGGCTTCAATCCCCATCCCGGCCAGGTTATTAGCGGCCTCGGTTGCCACCGGCACCATGCTTCCTGCCGCCAGTAAGGTAAGCTCATCCCCTTCGCGTAAAACCTTGGCTTTCCCGATCGTCAAATTTACCGGCTTTCCAAGCATAGGTTTACCTTGCCCTGGCCCGCGCGGGTAACGCAAGGCTGCCGGTCCCGGATATTCAAGCGCGGTCTTTAACATATGGCGAAGTTCGTCTTCGTCCGCCGGGGCCATCACTACCATGTTGGGCATAGACCGCAAGTAGGTGTAGTCGAAAATCCCGTGATGGGTGGCCCCGTCTTCCCCTACCAGGCCGCCACGGTCAACGGCAAAAGTGACCGGTAAGTTTTGCAAACAAACATCAATCAATATTTGGTCGTAGGCCCGTTGCAGAAAAGTGGAATAAATTGCCACCACAGGCTTTAAGCCTCCGGTAGCTAAGCCGGCGCTAAGGGTGACGGCATGTTGTTCCGCAATACCCACGTCAAAAAGACGCCCGGGGAAAGCCTGGGCAAAATAATTTAAGCCGGTCCCGGAAGCCATTGCCGCGGTGACGGCAACAATTTCTTTTTTTTCCTGGGCTAAGTCAACCAGGGTACGTCCAAAAACTTCGGTGTAGGAAACATGATTATTCTTGCATTCAGGCTTTTTACCGGTCAGTTCAAGTGGACCTACGCCGTGAAATTTATCGGCCTTGGCCTCGGCCGGCGTATAACCTTTTCCTTTCCGGGTCGTCAAGTGAATTAAAACCGGTTTTTTTATTGCTTGGATCTTTCTAAAAAGAGAAACTAATTCTTCCATATCATGACCGTCTATAGGTCCGAAATAAGTAAAACCAAGTTCTTCAAAAAACGTTCCCGGCACCATTAGGTGTTTTATGGATTCTTTAAGCCGGTCTCCAATCTTAACCATCTTAGGGCCTATGGCCGGTAACCGGCGTAATATTTGCTCAATTTCTTCCTTGCGGCGCAAATATTTAGGGTCGGCCCGCAGGCGGCTTAAGTAACTGGACAGGGCTCCTACGTTAGGAGCAATAGACATCTCGTTATCATTTAAAATTATAATTAAACGCGTTTGTAAGTGCCCGGCGTGATTTAAGGCTTCAAAAGCCATTCCTCCCGTTAATGCTCCATCACCAATTACCGCAATCACGTGAAATGTTTCTTGATTTAAGTCCCGGGCTAAAGCCAGGCCTAAAGCGGCGGAAATAGAGGTACTGCTGTGCCCCGTAGCAAAAGGATCATAGAGACTTTCTCCGGGAGAGGGAAAGCCATTCAGTCCCCCAAATTTTCGCAAAGTATGAAATTTAGTTCTTCTGCCGGTTAAGAGCTTATGAGTATAGCATTGGTGCCCCACATCCCAAACAATTTTGTCCGCGGGAGTGTTAAAAACATAATGCAAAGCCAGGGTGAGTTCCACTACCCCTAAGTTAGAAGCCAGATGGCCTCCGTTTTGAGCCACCGTATCAATTATTTCCTGCCTGATTTCCTGGACTAATTGCTGAAGTTGAATTAAATTTAGTTTTTTAATGTCCTCAGGAGAATTAATTAACGGTAAAAATTTTCCCACCGGGCAGTTTAACCTACCTTTTTAATAATTTTAAAAGCTTCAAATTAGCGGCGCAACTTTTTTACGGCCGCCAGAAATACTCCGGCCATAAACACAATATCATTTGGCCGGCTTAAGGCTATTTTTTTTCCGGCCGCCTTCCCGCTTACAATTAACGCCGCAATTAAGCCGGTCATAAGAACACTTGACCAAATCTCGCCAATTCCGGGCCAGGATAAAAGAAGCTGAAAAGCAATAGTAATACCCAGCGCTCCGCTCAATGTGCCGGCAATATCACCAATCACGTCATTACATATATTAGCCACTTTATCCGCGTTACGGATAAAAAATATTCCTTCTGTTGCCCCGGCCACTTTATTGGCGGCTTTGGCGTGAAAGGGGGCTTCGGTGGCGGCAGTTACGGCGGTACCTAAAACATCACTTAAAATATTGATCAGGATAAAAAAAATTAAAAAAATAAAAGATAAAAAAACACCTTTGGAGACCCCGGCTAATGCCTGGGCTAACCAAAACACAACTATAGCTATTAAAAATGAAACCAGACCTATAAGTATAATATAGCGGTTAGAAACACTTGACTTACTACTCCGCAAAAATAATATACCTCTTGTTTGAGCTCAGCGACGGCGGTTATGCCGTCCGCTGCAGCGAATTGTTATGGCTCCGGTATTGCAAGATCTTTGCAAATTTTGTTTGCCAGGTTCTCATCAATTTCTCGATGGCGAGGAACAGTGGACACCTTCTTTTCTCTCCTGTTAACATATACCGTGTGATTTCCACCTTCGCGCAAGAATTCGCATCCATGATTTTCTGCATGACGGATAAGATTTATTCGCAGCCATTGGGAACAATTACTATATGAAGCGAAGAAATCTTATCCGTCATGCAGAAA